>NZ_JVLI01000103.1:0-7323 GCF_001072315.1 Streptococcus pseudopneumoniae
TGAGTACAATCCTATTGAGAAAACATGGGCTCATATCAAAAAGCACCTCAAAAAGGTATTACCAAGTTGTAATACTTTTTTCGAGGCTCTTTTGTCTTGTTCTTGTTTCAATTGACTATAGCATGAATACAATAGACAAAGTCAAGCAATGGTTTATTGACCGTGACCTTGAAAACGGCGGACGACTGGACAAGCAGTCCTTGAAACTAAGCGAAGAGTTCGGTGAACTATGCGCAGGCTATCTCAAGAAGAATGAACAGCTGACCAAGGACAGTATTGGAGATTGCGCAGTCGTGATTGTCGGTCTGGCGTTGTTGATTAAGGTAGATGTGAAAGAGATTTTTAAAATGTTAGAAATTGATAAAAATGTAATGACATGCTTTAGTTTCTTAAGTAAAAATATAAGTGAATTTCAATTTTATCAAGATTTTTGTGCTAAGGATATTCCTAAATTACATCTGGAACGTACAATCGGCTGGCTAAAATCGCTAAGCACCGCACTCGGTTATAACTTCGATGAATGTTTTGAGTTAGCTTACCAAGAAATCAAAGACCGCAAAGGTCGTTGGATTGATGGCTCGTTTGTGAAAGAGGAGGATTTAGGATGATACCAAAATTTAGGATGTGGAATAGAATTACATCACAATTACATCTTGTTGGTGGATTATACTTCGATGATAAAGAAGCTGAATATGTAGATGATGATAATGTACTAAGATTTATTGGCTTTAAAAACATCGAACTCATGCAATCAACAGGAATTACAGATAAGAACGGTAAGGAAATCTTTGAGGGGGACATAGTCAAAATGTCTAAGGACGTCTATGCTGAACCCACTTATTACGAGGTTGTAAGACATCGTGGTGGAGCATATCGTCTTGAATCTAAACAACACGGATGTGAATTGTGGTTACGACATACTGATTGCGAGGTTGTTGGGAATATCTACGAAAACAGAGAGCTTTTGGAGGAAAAATAATGAACCCAGAAATAATTGATAACATAAACAAACCAAGTCACTACCAAGGTCGATATGGAATGGAATCTATCAATGTTTTGAGGAACTTCATGACAGACGAGGAGCTGAAAGGATTCTATATGGGTAACAGTTTGAAGTACATACTACGACATCCGAAGAAAAACGGTCTTGAAGACCTGAAGGAAGCCAGAAAGAACCTCGACTGGCTGATTGAGGAGATGGAAAAAACTAAAAAGCCCAATCCATAAGGACTAGGCTTCAAAGATGAAGTTGTAGAGTTGGATAACTTTCTGAAAACTGGTTGTATCCATGGTTGTGATTTTTTGAGCCTTGCGCTCTCTAAAGTCAAAAGTATAGAGTTGGAGTGGATTGACAGAGCCATCTACCTTATTGGAACGCACAGGAACGAGCAGGCCTTGTTCTTCTAGTCTGCTTTGACCGTGTGTAATAGGGCATACAGCAACAAATCCTGTCCGCTCCGAATACTCTCTACGAGAGATGACAATAGCAGGACGGCGCTTCTGAATCTCACGTCCAACAGACGGGTCAAAGTCAATCCAGATGATGTCCTGTTTTTCTGGAATGTAATCATATTTCGCTGTCAAGGAATCTTACCCCCTCGAAGTCATCTTCCATGCGTAGGTCAGCGTCACCACTAAATGGGTCTGGAATTTTTGGAGCAAGGACAATGACATTATCTACCCCCTTGTAGACAAACATCTCCTGCCCCTCTGGAACGTTGAGTGTTTTCGGAATAGTCACAGTGACAGAGTTCCCAACCTTACGAGTTTTAACAGTATTCATTTATTTCTCCTTTGCTTTGTATACATACAGTATACACCTAAAAACGGAGCAAGGCAAGAAAAAAGCCAGCACAGCTGACTTCTCGTGTTATAGTTTCGCATAACTATTATATCACGAGGAGGAGTTCGTGTGCAAATAGAGTTATTGGATATCATCGATGAAAAGAAGACCAGAAAGGAAGCTATCAAAGTCCTTAAAAAATACAGTCGTCTGAGACGGATTGCTGGAGAAGAATACGCTCCAAAAATAACAATATCCTACTCGCTTGAACCAAAATCATCAAGTGGTCAGACAAGTAAGCAGGTAGAAAGCATGGTTTTGCGTAGAGTATCAGCTCAGCAGGATCTAGAACTGATCGCTAAAGCAATCAACAATCTTTCGGATATGGAATACACACGTATCCTAATCGAACGATATTGTAGGAAGAAAAGGAGGGAAGACTACAGCATTTATTCAGAACTAGGCTATTCATCTAGTGAACATTATCGGATATTGAACAAAGCTCTATTAGAGTTTGCAGAGTCCTATCAAGCAAGCAACCTTTTAGTCTATAAGTGATTTCTGGGAAAATCTTGGGAAAAATCTGGGAAAATCTTGGGAGAATTGGAACGGAAAAAGGTGCTAAAATAGTATTATCCAATGATTGGGCAACGAACAGTCATGAGGACTCCTAAAAATATAGAGGTTTCGGCCTCTTAGACAGTAAGGACAGGTTAGCAGGTTGTTTGTGTCTCCTTGAAACTTTTACCAAACGTGCGTTTTACTGCTAGACCAGTTGGTTCGATTCCAGCTACTGTCATTTGAGTGTTTGTGTCCCAGAATGGGGTAGGCAGTAGGCTTAGCATTCATACATCACTCATTAACTTAAAAATGGTTGCAGTAGCGACCGGACCTTGCATGATTGCGTAGCTACTTATATCCTAGGTAAGTTATAAGCTAGGCGGTTTGATTCCGCTAGAGGTTGTATTGACTACAAAAAATAAAAATGAAGTCAAAATTTAATACGCACGCAAGGTAGTAGTCGCCTTGCAGAAAGGTCGCACGTCGTGTGGCTTTTTTAGTTTTTGAAAGGTGGTGATGGAAAATGAACGATAAACAGAAACACTTCGCTGATGAGTACATCATCAGTAGAAACGCAACGCAATCCGCTATTAAGGTGGGTTACTCAGAGAAAACGGCATATAGTATAGGACAAAGATTGTTGAAAAATGTTGAGATTTCTGAATACATTAAAAAACGTACAGAAGAACTTTTCGACGAACGTTCGATGTCAATCGCAGAAGCCTTGGCAATCTCTGCTAGTATTGCTAGAGGGGAAACTCAACAAGGGTATTCTAAAAAAACTATAAAGACTGCTGAAGGTGTGGAGGTATCGGAAACGACTTATGAATTTACTCCGACAATTGAAGAAAGACAACGCTCTATAGACCACATATTCAAAGTGAATGGAGCATATTTAGAGAGAAAAGAAATCGAAATGTCTTCGGCTGTTCAATTCGTTGATGATATAGGAGTTAGCGATGAAGCGTAGAATGAGTGAATTTATCCCAAAGGCTTTTTACTCTATGTGGCGTGCAGCATTTGACCCTAAAATCTTACATGTGGTTGAAAAAGGTGGGCGTGGTTCTGGCAAGTCCAGCGACATCGGACACGTTATTGTTCAATTGATTATGCGCTATCCAGTCAATGCGGTGTGTATTCGTAAGACAGATAACACATTAGAACAGTCGGTTTACGAGCAATTGAAATGGGCGATTAGTGAGCAAGGGGTCAGTCATTTATTTAAGATTAATAAATCCCCTTTGAAGATAACCTATATCCCAAGAGGAAATTATATTATCTTCCGTGGTGCACAAGATCCAGAGCGTATTAAATCCTTGAAAGGCAGCCGTTTTCCATTCGCAATCGGCTGGATTGAAGAGCTTGCTGAGTTTAAAACTGAAGATGAAGTAAAGACAATCACCAACTCCCTTCTTCGTGGAGAATTGGCTGATGGTCTTTTTTATAAGTTCTTTTACTCTTACAATCCTCCAAAAAGAAAACAGTCTTGGGTGAATAAGAAATACGAGAGTGTTATACAGCCTCCTAATACCCATGTACACCATTCAACATACAAAGATAACCCTTTTATCGCCAAAGAGTTTATAGAAGAAGCAGAGGCCACGAGAGAGCGTTCTGAGAAGCGTTACCGTTGGGAGTATCTGGGTGAGGCTATCGGTTCAGGTGTAGCACCGTTTGAAAATCTGGTATTCCGCAAGATTACAGACGAGGAGATAGCAAGGTTTGATAACATTCGACAAGGTAACGACTTTGGTTATGCTAACGACCCTCTGGCCTTTGTAAGATGGCATTACGACAAGAAGAAACGAGTTATCTACGCTATCGATGAGATTTATGGCGTGAAGATTAGCAACCGTGAATTAGCTGAAAGAATCCGTGAGAAAGGCTATCAATCTCAGATGATAACTTGTGATAGCGCAGAGCCTAAGTCGATTGATGAGTTAAAACTGCAGTTGAATATTCCGCTTGTTCAAGGCGCTAAGAAAGGTCCTGATAGTCGTGAGTATGGTGAACGCTGGTTGGATGATTTAGATGCGATTGTGATAGATCCAGAACGCACACCGAATATTGCACGAGAGTTCGAAAGTGCCGACTATGCAGTTGACCGTGATGGAAATCCCAAGCCTAAGCTAGAAGAAGTAAATGACCACACAATCGACGCAACTAGATATGCGTTTGAAGACGATATGAGACAGCCAGGAATATCATTCTGGTAGGAGAAGGAGAAATGTTGAGTAATTGGTTTAAATGGTTAATCAGGCGGTTGTTGATTAAGAATACAACCCAAAATGAAATACTAGAGATTGAGATAAGAGAACACCAAAATTCTGAGAAAGTAAGCACGATGAAAGAGGCTTACAACTACTATCGAAATCGCACGGATATTCGAAATAAGAAGGTAGATGTGGACTGGCGTACGAACTCAAGGATTGAATTAGGTTTGTTTAAGAAGCTGGTAGACCAGAAGGTCGGTTATCTGTTTTCTAAACAACCGACAATCTCGCTTGAGGGAGAAGAATCACAAGACTTTTTAGATAGCGTGTTTGACGAGGATCTTTTATCTACGATTAAGTCACTCGGTAAGGAAGCAGTGATAAAAGGGATAGCCTACGGCTTGCCTTATTACGACGAGAACGGCCGTCTACGCTTGTTTAAAATCCCAAGTGAACAGATTATCCCTTTTTGGAAAGATGAGCGTCATTTAGAACTATCTGCCTTTGTGCGTGTCTATAATCAAGCGGTCTACGAAAGCGGAGTGAAGAAGACTAAAACTTTTGTAGAATACTACGATGAACAAGGAATTACAGATTATATCTGGACAGGTTCACACCTCGAACTTAATCCACTTTCTAAAGAGACCAAGGGGAATTTTTACTATGTCAACGCAGATGGAACACGGATTCCTTACACTTGGGAGAAAGTCCCTCTGATTCCATTCCGATACAACGAGTATGAGGACGGTCTTTTAGTTCAAACTAAGTCTTTGATTGATAATATTCAACTTCAAATGTCTACTAATGCTGATATGTTGGCAGATATGCCGAAACTGATTTATGTTTTGAAAAACTATCAGGGCGCAGACTTGGGCGAGTTCATGAATAATCTGAATAAGTTCCGCTCTATCAAAGTCTCTAGTGATGGTGGTGTAGATACTCTACAAGCAGACAATGATACTAGCGGAGTTGAAGCAGATATCGAACGCTCTCGTAAGTTCTTGTATGAGGCTGCAAGAGCCATTGATACCCAAGATGATAATCTAGGCAATGCAAGTGGCCAAGCTCTTAAATGGCGCTATACAGACCTTGATTTGGACTGTAATGAGCTAGAAAACGAGTTTCAAAAAGGTATCAAGCAATTCCTTTGGTTTGTAGAACAGTATGCAGCTAACAAAGGAGTAGCGTTTGATTCATCTAAATTTACTTATGTCTTTAACCGTGACATCATTTCAAATGAGTCTGAAGCTATTCAAGATTGTGTAAACTCAATCGGTATCTTAGACGACCTAAGTATTCGTGAACAACATCCATGGTATCAACCAGAGGTTGAGAAACGATTGAAAGAACAACAGGAACAAGGACAAGATCCATACTCTCAGACCAATTTCAAAAAGGTAGATGAAGATCATGACGACCGAGAACAAGAAAAAGATAGATGAGTATTGGACTGAGCGTGCTTTACAACAGGAACAAAACGCTCAGATAGTTGCTGATAGGTATATGGCGCAGATTGGTCAATCCTTAGCAGATTATAAACATCAACTGGTTTCTGAGATTGAGAAGTTTTATGCCAGGTATGCGGTTGATAATAAAATGACTCATGCAGAGGCCAAGCAATATCTGACAGATAAAGAGCGTAGAGAGTTTAAGCATGTAACCCTTGAAAGATTCCGTGAGATGGCTTTAAATCCTGACACACCGACACCTTTGTTGGACGCATTGAGCTACCGCCATCGTATCAGTCGCAAGGAGGCTTTGCTTGCTGAAATTGAGCGTCTGACGGCTGAACTATACGGGAAGCCAGACGGCATACATGACAAGGTCACAGAGGCTCTGAGCGACGTCTATATCAAAGGTAAAATCCATCAAGCTAAGAACTTGGCACATTTCGGAATCATAGAGAAACCAATATTAGGTGTAGACGCAGTTAAGCATAAGATGGCTAGTAACTGGAGTGGTAAAACCTTTTCTGAAAATGTTTGGGTTCATAAAGAAGTTGCTTATAAGGAAATCAGCGATGTCTTGAATAAAGGCCTAACAGGTGGCTGGTCTATTGATAGAATGGCTAGGGCTCTTTCTGAACGTACAGGGGTCGCCTATCATAGGGCAGACACGCTTGTCAGGACTGAGACGACCTTTTACAACAACCTTGCAACGCTAGATACTATTAAGGAATTAGGTGGCGACCACTACGAAATCGTAGCGGTATTAGACAGTCGTACAAGTGATATTTGTCAGTCAGAAAATCATAAGGTTTATCCTGTTAAAGAATATGAACCAGGACGAACCGCACCGCCTTTTCATGTCCGTTGCCGTTCTACTATCAGGCCTGCAGTTAAGTCTGATAAACCTAGTCCTTACTTTGATATCTTGCAAAACGACGGCTCGGTAAAACTGGCCACTGAGAAACGTTCTCTGGACGAAATCTTTGCAGGATGGGAGCGTGAAGGGGAAGCAATTAAAGAAAAACTGTTTGCGAAAGACGGGGAAAAGATGTATAATCAGGATATGTTTACAATGGACTTAATGGCTAAACAGCGCTCTTTTGCAGTTGGAAATGATATCAGAGTTAAAACAAAAAAATTGAATGGAACGGATTTTGATTTTTGGGTACAAGATAACACAAAGAAAATCAGAGATACTGTTTTTAATGTCCAATCAAGCCTTAAGGAATTAAATGATTTTCCAACTCCAACAGTTGTTTTTATTTGAAAAAAAACAGTAAAAAAGCGCAAAAAATCACTTCCTGTGCTATACTGTAAT
>NZ_JVLI01000104.1:0-16088 GCF_001072315.1 Streptococcus pseudopneumoniae
CGTACTCAAGTACAGCCTGCGGCTAGCTTCCTAGTTTGCTCTTTGATTTTCATTGAGTATAAGCGAAGAACGACGCCGACCACAATTGGTCCGATGATAGTTTTAAGGATTAGTTCCATCATGGGCTATCTCACCTCCTTTCGTAGGCGGTGTAGTAGTGCCGTAGAATATTATACCATATAAGTGCTAAACTCAGGAGTCACCCAATCTGGTGGAGTTTTTTGGCTCTATTTCAGGCTTTTGGGGAGTTTTCTAAACATCATTTTCCGATAACTTTCGCAATCTTGAACGTCTTGTAGTACAGAGGTTCAAGAGAATATAAACCTTTGACAAATTTTGTGAACTGTGGGATAATAAAAAGGAATTGAGTACTAGTTCTATATCATAGGCTAGAAAAGACCCCGAGCTCACGACCAAATAAGCTTGAGGTCTTTTTTGACACTATCTGTCCTTGTTTAGCCATTTATCAACTAATACTCTTCGAAAATCAAATTCAAACCACGTCAGCTTCACCTTGCCGTACTCAAGTACAGCCTGTGGCTAGCTTCCTAGTTTGTTCTTTGATTTTCATTGAGTATAAGCGAAGAACGACACCGACCACAATTGGTCCGATGATAGTTTTAAGTATTGTATCCATCATGGGCTATCTCACCTCCTTTCGCAGGCGGTGTAGAAGTGCCGTATGATATTATACCACATAAGTGCTAAACTCAGGAGCCCCCCGATCGGGTGGCTTTTTTGTTTGTGGCTTGGATTTTTGATATAATAGAGCTATGAGTAGAATTTTAGATAATGAGATAATGGGGGATGAGGAGTTAGTAGAACGCACGCTCCGTCCTCAGTACTTACGTGAATATATTGGGCAGGACAAGGTCAAGGACCAGCTCCAAATCTTTATCGAGGCTGCCAAAATGCGGGATGAAGCGCTGGATCATGTGCTCTTATTTGGGCCTCCAGGCTTGGGAAAAACGACCATGGCTTTTGTAATTGCCAATGAACTGGGAGTAAATCTCAAGCAGACTTCGGGGCCAGTCATTGAAAAAGCTGGGGATTTGGTAGCGATTTTGAATGACTTAGAGCCTGGGGATGTTCTCTTTATTGATGAGATTCATCGTTTGCCCATGCCAGTGGAAGAGGTGCTTTATAGTGCCATGGAGGACTTCTACATTGATATCATGATTGGTGCTGGTGAAGGCAGTCGCAGTGTTCATTTGGAGTTGCCACCTTTTACCTTGATTGGTGCGACGACTCGGGCTGGTATGCTCTCAAATCCACTACGAGCACGTTTTGGAATTACAGGTCATATGGAGTATTATGCTCATGCTGACTTGACGGAAATTGTTGAGCGGACGGCAGATATTTTTGAGATGGAAATCACGCATGAGGCAGCATCTGAGTTAGCCCTACGTAGCCGTGGGACCCCTCGTATTGCCAATCGTCTCCTCAAGCGCGTGCGCGATTTTGCTCAGATAATGGGGAATGGGGTGATTGATGATATTGTTACCGATAAGGCTTTGACCATGCTAGATGTTGACCATGAAGGTTTGGACTATGTGGACCAAAAAATCCTTCGGACCATGATTGAGATGTATGGTGGTGGTCCTGTCGGATTAGGAACTCTTTCTGTTAACATAGCAGAAGAACGTGAGACAGTTGAAGATATGTATGAGCCTTACTTAATTCAAAAAGGTTTTATCATGCGGACGCGGTCTGGACGGGTGGCGACTGCTAAGGCATATGAGCATTTGGGGTATGATTACAGTGAAAAATAAGCAAGAAATTTTAGAGGCTTTTAGAGAAAATCCAGATATGATGGCTATTCTGACGATCATCCGAAACCTTGGTTTGAAAGACTCGTGGTTGGCAGCAGGTTCTGTCAGAAATTTTATCTGGAATCTCTTGTCAGACAAATCATCTTTTGACTGTGAAACAGATGTAGATGTGATTTTCTTTGATCCAGATATTTCTTATGAGGAAACCTTATTACTGGAGAAAAAGCTGAGAGAGGACTTTCCTCAGTACCAGTGGGAGTTGAAAAATCAGGTCTATATGCACCAGCACAGCCCTCATACTGCTCCCTATAGCAGTTCCCGTGATGCTATGAGTAAGTATCCAGAACGGTGTACGGCAGTTGGACTGCGCTTGAATGAAGAATCCGATTTTGAACTCTATGCACCTTATGGTTTGGATGATATTTTGAATTTTCAAGTTCGTCCAACTCCTCATTTTTTAGAGAATGAAGACCGAATGAAGCTCTATCAAACACGATTATCCAAGAAAAATTGGCAGGATAAATGGAAAAATTTGATTTTTAAAAATACTTAAGGAAACTTTAAGATAGGAAGTGTATACTAAGTTCATAAGTTAAGAAGACCTTAACTTAAACTCCTAAAACTTTTTCATAATAATCTCCCTATAAAAAATAGAGTCGCCCAATCAGGCGGCTTATTTTTTTGAAAAATGGGCTTTGTGCCTGAGAATAAATAGCTTAGTGATAGAAGAAAATGGGGAAATATGGTATAATGAAACGATAGATTTTTGAATAGGAATAAGATCATGTTTGGATTTTTTAAGAAAGATAAGGCTGTGGAAGTAGAGGTTCCGACACAGGTTCCTGCTCATATCGGCATCATCATGGATGGGAATGGCCGCTGGGCTAAAAAACGTATGCAACCGCGAGTCTTCGGACATAAGGCGGGCATGGAAGCATTGCAAACTGTGACCAAGGCAGCCAACAAACTAGGCGTTAAGGTTATTACGGTCTATGCTTTTTCTACAGAAAACTGGACCCGTCCAGATCAGGAAGTCAAGTTCATCATGAACTTGCCAGTAGAGTTTTATGATAATTATGTCCCGGAATTGCATGCGAATAATGTTAAGATTCAAATGATTGGGGAAACGGACCGCCTACCTAAGCAAACTTTTGAAGCTCTGACTAAAGCTGAGGAATTGACTAAGAACAACACAGGTTTGATTCTTAATTTTGCCCTTAACTATGGTGGACGTGCTGAGATTACACAGGCTCTTAAGTTGATTTCTCAGGATGTGTTAGATGCCAAAATCAACCCAGGTGACATCACAGAGGAATTGATTGGCAACTATCTCTTCACCCAGCATTTGCCTAAGGAGTTACGAGACCCAGACTTGATTATCCGTACTAGTGGAGAATTGCGTTTGAGCAATTTCCTTCCATGGCAGGGAGCCTATAGTGAGCTCTATTTTACGGACACCTTGTGGCCTGATTTTGACGAGGCGGCCTTGCAGGAAGCCATTCTTGCCTACAATCGTCGTCATCGCCGATTTGGAGGAGTTTAGGAGGAAATATGACACAGGATTTACAGAAAAGAACCTTGTTTGCAGGGATTGCCCTGGCTATTTTCCTACCGATTTTAATGATTGGGGGCCTCTTGCTTCAGATAGCAATTGGAATCATAGCCATGCTAGCCATGCATGAACTTTTGAAGATGAGAGGTTTAGAGACCATGACTATGGAGGGCCTTTTGACCCTCTTTGCAACCTTTGCTTTGACCATTCCCTTGGAGAATTACCTGACTTTTTTGCCAGTTGATGGGAATGTGGTTGCCTATAGTGTTTTGATTTCAATTATGTTAGGAACGACTGTTTTTAGCAAGTCGTATACGATTGAGGACGCTGTTTTCCCTCTTGCTATGAGTTTCTATGTAGGCTTTGGATTTAATGCTCTATTAGATGCTAGAATTGCAGGTTTAGATAAGGCACTCTTGGCCTTGTGTATCGTTTGGGCTACAGACAGTGGTGCCTATCTTGTTGGGATGAACTATGGGAAACGAAAATTAGCTCCGACAGTTTCTCCAAATAAAACCTTTGAGGGTGCCTTGGGTGGTATTTTAGGTGCGATTTTAGTAACCATCATCTTTATGATAGTTGACAGTACAGTTGCTCTTCCGTATGGAATTTACAAGATGTCCGTCTTTGCTATTTTCTTTAGCATTGCTGGACAATTTGGTGATTTACTAGAAAGTTCGATCAAGCGTCACTTTGGTGTCAAGGATTCTGGGAAATTTATCCCTGGCCATGGTGGTGTTTTGGATCGTTTCGATAGTATGTTGCTTGTATTTCCAATCATGCACTTATTTGGACTCTTTTAATCAAAAGACGGAGGAAACACTATGCTCGGAATTTTAACCTTTATTCTGGTTTTTGGGATTATTGTAGTGGTGCACGAGTTCGGACACTTCTACTTTGCCAAGAAATCAGGGATTCTAGTGCGTGAATTTGCCATTGGCATGGGACCCAAGATCTTTGCTCACATTGGCAAGGATGGAACGGCCTATACTATTCGAATCTTGCCTCTGGGTGGCTATGTTCGCATGGCTGGTTGGGGTGATGATACAACTGAAATTAAGACAGGGACTCCTGTCAGTTTGACGCTTACTGATGATGGTAAGGTTAAACGCATCAATCTCTCAGGTAAAAAATTGGATCAAACAGCCCTCCCTATGCAGGTGACCCAGTTTGATTTTGAAGACAAGCTCTTTATCAAGGGCTTGGTTCTGGAAGAAGAAAAAACATTTGCAGTGGATCACGATGCAACGGTTGTGGAAGCAGATGGTACTGAGGTTCGGATTGCACCTTTAGATGTTCAATATCAAAATGCGACTATCTGGGGGAAACTCATTACTAATTTTGCAGGTCCTATGAACAACTTTATCTTAGGGGTTGTTGTTTTTTGGATTTTAATCTTTATGCAGGGTGGCGTCAGAGATGTTGATACCAACCAGTTTCATGTCATGCCCCAAGGGGCTTTGGCTAAGGTAGGAGTGCCAGAAACAGCACAGATTACCAAGATTGGTTCACATGAGATTAACAACTGGGAAAGCTTGATTCAGGCTGTGGAAACAGAAACCAAAGATAAGACGGCTCCGACCTTGGATGTGACTATTTTTGAAAATGGTAGTGACAAACAAGTTACGGTTACTCCAGAAGAAAGTCAAGGCCGTTACCTTCTAGGTGTTCAACCAGGGATTAAGTCAGATTTTGTATCTATGTTTGTGGGTGGTTTTACAACTGCTGCTGACTCGGCCCTACGAATTCTATCAGCTCTGAAAAATCTGATTTTCCAACCGGATTTGAACAAGCTGGGTGGACCTGTTGCTATCTTTAAGGCAAGTAGTGATGCCGCTAAAAATGGAATTGAAAATGTCTTGTACTTCTTGGCAATGATTTCCATCAATATTGGGATTTTTAATCTTATTCCGATTCCAGCCCTGGATGGTGGTAAGATTGTGCTCAATATCCTAGAAGCCATCCGCCGCAAACCATTGAAACAAGAAATTGAAACCTATGTCACCTTGGCCGGAGTGGTCATCATGGTTGTCTTGATGATTGCTGTGACCTGGAATGACATTATGCGACTCTTTTTTAGATAATCGAGGAATATTATGAAACAAAGTAAAATGCCTATCCCAACGCTTCGCGAAATGCCAAGCGATGCTCAAGTTATCAGCCATGCTCTTATGTTGCGAGCTGGTTATGTTCGTCAAGTCTCAGCAGGTGTTTATTCTTACCTACCACTTGCCAACCGTGTGATTGAAAAAGCTAAAAACATCATGCGCCAAGAATTTGATAAGATTGGTGCAGTTGAGATGTTGGCTCCTGCCCTTCTTAGTGCAGAATTGTGGCGCGAATCAGGTCGTTACGAAACTTATGGTGAGGACCTTTATAAACTAAAAAACCGTGAAAAATCAGACTTCATCCTAGGCCCAACTCACGAAGAAACATTTACAGCTATCGTTCGTGATTCTGTTAAGTCTTACAAGCAATTGCCACTCAACCTTTACCAAATCCAACCTAAGTATCGTGATGAAAAACGCCCACGTAATGGACTTCTCCGTACACGTGAGTTTATCATGAAGGATGCTTACAGCTTCCACGCTAACTATGATAGCTTGGACAGTGTTTACGATGAGTATAAGGCTGCTTATGAGCGTATTTTCACTCGTAGTGGTTTAGACTTCAAGGCTATTATTGGTGACGGTGGAGCCATGGGTGGTAAGGACAGCCAAGAATTTATGGCCATCACACCTGCCCGTACAGACCTTGACCGCTGGGTTGTCTTGGACAAGTCAGTTGCCTCATTTGACGAAATTCCTGCAGAAGTGCAAGAAGAAATCAAGGCAGAATTGCTCAAATGGATGGTTTCTGGTGAAGATACCATCGCCTACTCAAGTGAATCTAGCTATGCAGCTAACTTAGAAATGGCAACAAACGAGTACAAACCAAGCAATCGTGTTGTCGCTGAAGAAGAAGTGACTCGTGTTGCAACACCAGATGTTAAATCAATCGATGAAGTTGCAGCCTTCCTTAACGTTCCAGAAGAACAAACGATTAAAACTCTTTTCTATATGGCAGATGGTGAGCTTGTTGCGGCTCTTCTAGTTGGTAATGACCAGCTCAATGAAGTCAAGTTGAAAAACCACTTGGGAGCAGATTTCTTCGACGTTGCTAGTGAAGAAGAAGTGGCGAATCTTGTTCAAGCAGGTTTTGGTTCACTTGGCCCAGTTGGTTTGCCAGAGAATGTTAAAATTATTGCAGATCGTAAGGTGCAAGATGTTCACAATGCAGTTGTCGGTGCTAACGAAGATGGCTACCACTTGACTGGTGTGAACCCAGGTCGTGATTTTACTGCAGAATATGTGGATATCCGTGAAGTTCGTGAGGGTGAAATTTCTCCAGACGGACAAGGTGTCCTTAACTTTGCGCGTGGTATCGAAATTGGTCACATCTTCAAACTCGGTACTCGCTATTCGGCAAGCATGGGAGCAGATGTTTTGGATGAAAATGGCCGTGCTGTGCCAATTATCATGGGATGTTACGGTATCGGTGTCAGCCGTCTCCTTTCAGCAGTGATGGAGCAACACGCTCGCCTCTTTGTTAACAAAACGCCAAAAGGTGAATACCGTTACGCATGGGGAATCAATTTCCCTAAAGAATTGGCACCATTTGATGTGCACTTGATTACTGTCAATGTCAAGGACGAAGAAGCACAAGCCTTGACAGAAAAACTTGAATCTAGCTTGATGGGAGCTGGTTACGAAGTCTTGACAGACGACCGTAATGAACGTGTCGGAGTCAAATTCAGCGATAGTGACTTGATTGGGTTGCCAATCCGTATCACTGTTGGTAAAAAAGCAGCCGATGGCATTGTAGAAGTTAAGATTAAAGCGACTGGTGACACCATCGAAGTTCATGCCGATAACGTGCTTGAAACGCTTGAAATCCTCAGCAAGAAATAAAAACTATAATCAGAAGAAAAACAAGGAAAAAATGTAACTAGTTTTTACCTTGTTTTTTCTGTATAATGGGAAAAATGAGTAGATAATGAGGTAAATGTATGCTAAGATTTCCAAAGGATTTTGTCTGGGGATCCTCTACTTCTGGACCACAAACAGAAGGACGTGTAGCTGGTGACGGTAAGGGAGATAATCTCTGGGATTATTGGTACCAAGTGGAGCCAAATCGTTACTATAATGGGATTGGTCCAGATAAGACATCGACCTTTTATGAAAATTGGGAAAAAGATATCGAGCTACTGGTAGAAACTGGTCATACAGCCTTTCGGACTTCTATTCAATGGTCACGGATTTTTCCACAAGGGCGTGGAAAAGTCAATCCTCAAGGTGTGGATTTCTATCGTAAGGTTTTTGAGGCTATTAAGGCTAAAGGGATTCGTCTTTTAGTCAATCTTTATCATTTTGATTTGCCTTTTGCCCTTCAAGAGGATGGTGATGGTTGGGAAAATAAGGCGACTGTCTCAGCTTATGAAGACTATGCTCGTTTTTGTTTTGAGACTTATGGAGATTTAGTGGATCAATGGATTACCTTTAATGAACCCATCGTTCCTGTAGAATTTGGCTATTTTTACGATGCTCATTATCCACATAAGGTGGATGCAGAGGCAGCAGTTAAAGTAGCCTATCATACACAATTGGCTAGCAGTCGGGCAGTCAAGGCCTGCCATGAAATTTTTCCTGATTCCAAAATTGGGATTGTCCTCAACTTGACACCGGCTTATCCACGTAGCCAGCATCCTGCTGATGTCAAGGCAGCTCGGATTGCGGACCTTTTTCAGGCCCAATCTTTCTTAGATCCGTCCGTTTTGGGGACTTATCCACAGGAGTTGGTAGAAATCTTGCATGAACACGGTCTCTTACCAGATGCTACAGAGGAGGAGTTGGAGCTCATTCGTGACAATACGGTGGACTTCCTTGGTGTCAACTACTATCAGCCTTTGCGTGTTATGGCACCTCGATTTGCTAAGCATCCAGAGAGTCCACTCTTACCCGAACATTTTTACGAGCCTTATGTGATGCCTGGACGTAAAATCAATCCTCATCGTGGCTGGGAGATTTATGAGCAAGGGATCTATGACATTGCTCAAAATATCAAGGAAAATTATGGTAATATCGAATGGATGTTGACAGAGAATGGTATGGGTGTTGAAGGGGAAGAAAAATTCCGTCAAGATGGGATGATTCAAGATGATTACCGTATTGGCTTTGTAAAAGGTCATCTTCGTGAACTTCACCGTGCCATTAAAGATGGAGCCAACTGTAAAGGATACTTAATCTGGACCTTTATTGATTGCTGGTCATGGCTCAATAGCTATAAAAATCGCTACGGTTTGGTTGAATTAGACTTGGAAACGCAAGAACGTCGTCTGAAGAAATCAGAGCACTGGTTCAAGGAACTAAGTGATAATAATGGATTTTAAAAAAGACTCTGACTGATTATCCCAATTGGTCAGAGTTTTTTGCTTACAGGAGCTTAATTTGAACTATACCAATTTTTACTCTTGACAAGTGAAAGAAACAAGTATATACTGTTTTTGCTGATTCTATAAAAGAGGAATTAGACTATACCAATTTTAAGGAGAAAGCACAGCTTGCCTGTGTCGTATATACTATGTGTGGAATTGTTGGTGTTGTTGGAAACACAAATGCAACTGATATTTTGATTCAAGGGCTTGAAAAGCTCGAATACCGTGGCTATGATTCTGCGGGGATTTTTGTCCTAGGTGGTGCTGAAAACCATCTAGTCAAGGCTGTTGGTCGTATTGCAGAATTGTCTGCCAAGACAGCTGGTGTTGAGGGAACAACTGGTATCGGACATACTCGTTGGGCAACTCACGGGAAACCAACTGAGGACAATGCTCACCCACATCGCTCTGAGACTGAACGTTTTGTTTTGGTGCACAATGGGGTGATTGAGAACTACCTTGAAATCAAGGAAGAATACCTTGCAGGTCACCACTTTAAGGGGCAAACAGATACTGAAATTGCCGTTCACTTGATTGGAAAATTTGCGGAAGAAGATGGCTTGTCAGTTCTTGAAGCTTTCAAAAAAGCTCTTCACATCATTCGTGGTTCTTATGCTTTTGCCTTGGTTGATTCACAAGACCCTGAAGTCATCTATGTGGCTAAGAATAAATCACCACTTTTGATTGGTCTTGGACAAGGCTATAACATGGTCTGCTCAGATGCGATGGCTATGATTCGTGAGACCAACCAATACATGGAAATTCATGACCAAGAGTTGGTAATCGTCAAGGCTGACAGTGTGGAAGTTCAAGACTATGATGGTAATAGTCGTGAGCGTGCTAGCTACACTGCTGAGCTTGATTTGTCAGATATCGGTAAGGGAACTTATCCTTACTACATGCTCAAGGAAATCGATGAGCAACCAACGGTTATGCGTAAACTCATCCAAGCCTACACAGATGAGGCTGGTCAAGTTGTCGTAGATCCAGCTATCATCCAGGCTGTTCAAGACGCAGACCGTATCTACATCCTTGCAGCTGGGACATCTTACCATGCAGGATTTGCTTCTAAGAAGATGTTGGAAGAATTGACAGATACGCCAGTTGAACTTGGAATCTCATCTGAGTGGGGCTACGGCATGCCACTTCTCAGCAAGAAACCACTCTTCATCTTTATCAGCCAATCTGGTGAAACAGCGGATAGTCGTCAGGTTTTGGTTAAGGCTAATGAAATGGGAATCCCAAGTTTGACAGTGACAAATGTCCCAGGTTCAACTCTTTCACGTGAAGCTAACCATACCATGCTTCTTCATGCAGGTCCTGAAATTGCCGTGGCATCAACTAAGGCTTATACAGCGCAAATCGCAGCCCTTGCCTTCCTAGCAAAAGCAGTCGGAGAAGCAAATGGCAATGCCAAAGCGCAGGCCTTTGATTTGGTTCATGAGTTGTCAATCGTAGCTCAGTCTATCGAATCAACTCTTTCAGAGAAAGAAGACATTGAAGCCAAGGTTCGTGATCTTCTTGAAACAACTCGTAATGCCTTTTACATCGGACGTGGTCAAGATTACTACGTAGCTATGGAAGCAAGCCTTAAACTCAAAGAGATTTCTTACATCCAGTGTGAAGGCTTTGCGGCAGGAGAACTCAAGCATGGAACTATTGCCTTGATTGAAGAAGGAACACCTGTCTTGGCACTCTTGTCAGATCCAGTCCTTGCCAACCATACTCGTGGAAATATCCAAGAGGTCGCAGCCCGTGGTGCCAAGGTTCTCACTATCGCAGAAGAAAATGTAGCCAAAGATACAGACGATATCGTCCTTACAACTGTGCACCCTTACCTCTCACCAATTTCAATGGTTGTGCCAACGCAATTAGTCGCTTACTTTGCAACACTCCACCGTGGACTTGATGTGGACAAACCACGTAACCTTGCTAAGTCAGTAACGGTAGAATAAGCTAAAAAAGTCTAGTTATCTAGGCTTTTTCTTGTGAGCAGATTGGTTGCTTGTAGTCAAGATTCGTGTTAGAATAATTTTTCAAATTGCAGGAAAGAAATAGACGGGGAGAATCACAATGGTAGAATTGGGAATTTCAACATTTGGGGAAACAACGGTGCTTGAAGGGACTGGGTAGTCTTACAGTCATACTGAACGCATTCGCCAGTTGGTGGCAGAGATTGAGCTGGCCGACAAGCTTGGTTTGGATGTGTATGGGATTGGTGAGCATCATCGAGCAGATTTTGCGGTATCAGCCCCAGAGATTATCCTGGCTGCTGGGACAGTCAATACCAAGAAAATTCGTTTGACCAGTGCAGTCAGCATTCTCTCGAGTATGGACCCTATTCGTTTATTCCAACAGTATGCCACTATCGATGCTTTGTCAAATGGACGAGCGGAGATTATGGCTGGAAGGGGGTCTTTCACGGAATCTTTTCCCTTGTTTGGATATGATTTGAAAGACTACGAAGCCCTTTTTGATGAGAAATTAGACTTGCTTCAGTTAGTTAATGAAAAGACCAAGCTAGACTGGCAAGGTCGCTTGACCCAAACAATCTCTGGCAAAGAAGTCTATCCCCGTCCAGTTCAGGACAAATTACCCTTGTGGATAGCGACAGGAGGTCATGTCGAATCAACAGTGAAGATTGCTCAGGCTGGTCTACCGATTGTTTATGCCATTATTGGTGGTAACCCTCGTTATTTTAAAAAGTTGATTCAGGCTTATCGTGAGATTGGAAGCGAAGCGGGCCATGCCAGTCATCAACTAAAGGTTGGGGCCCATTCTTGGGGATGGATTGCTGAAGATGGCGAGCAGGCGGTGAAAGATTATTTCCATCCGACCAAGCAAGTAGTGGATGCTATTTCCAAAGACCGTCCTCACTGGCAGGAGTTGCGTTATGAACAATATTTGGAGCAAGTTGGACCAAATGGTGCCATGTTTGTGGGCAATCCAGATCAGGTAGCAGAAAAATTGATTCGCATGATTGAGGATTTAGGCTTGGACCGCTTTATGTTGCATCTACCTCTTGGTTCTATGCCTCATGAACAAGTCCTGAGAGCTATTGAACTCTTCGGAACGCAAGTTGCACCCAAAGTCCGGGCTTACTTTACCATGAAAGAGGCTTAATAAAAAATCCTAATCAAGTTTATTAGGACAACAAATATTGTACAAAAACTAATCCCCCGAGCTATAATGCTTGGGGGATTTTTCTATAGGAGGGCTAGTTTAGTTCTCTTTTTTGTTTTTTAGCAAGAACCCTAGACCTAGAAGGGCAAGGAGACTAATTCCTGCAAACAGGAGTTTGTGATCGTTTTTGGTTCCTGTATTTGGAAGTTCAGCTTGTTTAGCTAGGGGTGCAGGTGTATTATCCTTGCTAGAGTTTTCTACCGATTCGTTTTGAACCGCTTCTTTCACAGATGATGGCTGTGCTTCTTGTGTTGGTTGTTCAGCTTGTGAATCGGTTGGAGCTTGGCTATGTTTATCTTCTGCATCAGCTACTTTTTCATCTGGTTTAGTAGAATCAGGTTTAGCTTCTGGAGCTGGATCTTGATGTGTAGGGTGAGAAGCTTCATTTTGATGTTCAGGCTTGGAAGGGGTTGAGTCTGGTTTCTCTTCTGCAGTTGACTCATGGTTAGTTCCATTTTGAGAGACTCGAAGAACAGTAGCTGTAAGGGCATTTAATTTCAAGCCTTTTTCAGTCCATTCGAGTCCTTTCGGGTTGGCAATTCCTACTGGTCCTGCTTGGTTTTCATCTGCTAAAACTTCAGCATTTCTGAGGTGGGCGAAGGCAGTTCCCAAGTTAAATTCGCGAGCTTTTTCGTCCGCATTGACAAAGACTGCGTAGATATCACCGTTTGGAGCAGTAATTTGGTAGCCAATCACTACATCCTCTTTTTCTACACCGTTTTGACCTGGAACAGTGATGAGGTGGACACGGTCTTTGATATCTTGAAGACTCTTAAGTCGGAAGGCATCTGTAGATTGACGAAGGGCAATCAACCCTTTCATATAGTCACGGCTCTTGACATTTTCAGGATAAGCTTTACCATCTGTAGCCTTAGTCCAGTCAAACTTGTTAACTGCATCGCTAGAATCGTAAGAGTCATGGATGAAGTAAGGATAGTCAAATGGATTGCCGTCCTTATCACGCAACAAGTGAGATTTGTTTGGTTGTTTGTCCTCTGCTACTGGAGTCTTGTAGGCTGGATCACGGAATTGTTTAGTACGTCCGTATTCCTGACCAGAGTGGATAAATGGAGTTCCTTGAGCTGTCAAGACCATGAGGTTTCCAAGTCGCAAACGACGGTGGATTTCAGCATAGTTCTCGGCCTTGCTTGGGTCTTTTTTAATAGACTGAGCGATAATGTCAAAGAGGGTCAAGTTGTCATGGGCTGCGATGTATTGGATGACATCTCCAGGGCTGTCTGCTTCAAAGTTGGTTGGTTGAGCAATCAGATTTTTGAAGATAGTGTTGATATCACGCTTGCCACCTGTGATAAAAGCAGGTTGACCTTCGTTTGGATAACCAGATTTGAGGTTGTTACGGATGTCATCTGAGAAGACAGCGACAGTATCGGTATGTTTCATCCAATCTTGGTCAGCAGCTTTAGTAGGCATATTTTCATCACCAGCATAGGTTCTCCAACCTTCACCTAGCATGATTAGGTTTGGATTGAGGGCGCGTGCGGCCTTGTAAGCTTCTTCGATAGAAGCCGCATCGTGGTCTCCCATCATATCGAAACGGAATCCATCCACTTTGTAGGTATCAACTAGATATTTGATAGAGTCAACTAGGAGTCGTTTGGTCATATGGTGGGTTGTCCCCAAGCGTCCACCACCAAAGCTAGTTCGAGGTGTTCCATCAGCATCCATAAAGTGGTAGTAGTTTGGCTCTAAATCTTCAAAGATATCGACTTTGGCTGTATGGTTGTAAACTACGTCCAGGATAGCTCCCATGCCACGTTTGTGGATCTCATTGATGAGGTTTTTAAACTCTGCGATTCGTTTTTCTGGATTTTTAGGATCGCTTGAATACATACCAGTCAATGAGAAGTAGTTTTGAGGATCATATCCCCAGTTGTAGTTGCTGTTGCTTGAAGCATAGTCAGACAAGCGTTCATGGTTTTTCAATTCATTGACAAAGTAGTAAGACAAGACTGGAAGGAGCTGGATGTGGGTTACCCCCAAGTCTTTGAGATAGTCTAGTTTTTCAATAAAGGCTTCAAAGGTACCAAATGGTTTGGTCAAGTCTTTTGCAATGGCAGGATCTGAAGTGAAGTCACGCACATGAGCTTCGTAGATAACGGCATCTTCACGAGTCTTGAAGTTGTGAATCTTACCATAAGTCAAGTCTTGAGGTCCTAGTTTAGCTGGATCTACAAAGGCAGCTTTAGCCACTTTATGGGAAGCGTCTGTTTTTGCAAGATCGCTGTTCCAAGCAGCGAGGGACTTAGCGTAAGGATCGAGTGCAAGAACAGTTTTACCTTGACGCTCAATTTGGTATTGATAATAGTATCCAGTGAAATCCGTGATTCCTAATTTGTTTGTGCTATCTAGAGTTTGTTTCCAAGTTCCTCTTTCCCCTTTTTCAAGAGCGACAGTTCCAACCACTTTTTCAGGGTCATTCTTGTCGTAGACAACAACAGAAACCTTATCAGCACTTGGTGACCAAAGAGTCAAATCAACTTGTTTTCCTTCTTCTTTTAAGTCAGCTCCAAGTTTGCCATCATAGCTGTAAGTCTCATCTTTAAGGCGCCAGCTTGTTTTGGTAGTGAAGTGGTCGGAATTGTAGCTAACAGTATATGGATGTTTTGTATCTGAGAAATCTCCGCTGTAAGTCACTTTCTTACCAGCTTCATCGATTGCAACATCGGTAATAGTTACCTTGTTTCCTAGGTGATTAGTGATGTTGGAGTGTTTGAGGATATCTTCTTTTTTGGCACCAACTAGTGTTGAAAAACTACTTTCAATGCTAGAAGTGCCTATGTGTTGGGCTCCTGTCATACGGATATCATGGACATAGTATGGATTTGTGTAAATTGATTCATCATCGTCTTTTAGAAAAATTTGGCTATGATTTTTCAAATCTGTGAACTTATAATCTTCTTTACGGATTTTCACGTCGTCTCCTTGTTTGCTCTCATCTAGTAATAAAAAGCCAAATTCTTTGGCGGCATCCTTAAGAGGGATGTCGATATAGCGACCATATTTGCCTGTAGCCGTAAAGTCTGTTCCGTCAGGCCATTGAGCGCTACTTGGATTTTTCACATCTCCCCAGTACCAGAGAGATTTCTTGTCATAGTTGCCATCCGTGCGGTAGTAGTTGACGCGAACAGTTCCTGCAGGTTGTGGTTCGTAAGAGAAAACCTTATAATCTTGGTCCAACCAAGCCTCGTTCATTTTTGGAACTAGTTTTTCTACAGATTTATCGCCGGTTAGATTTTTTCCAGCTGTATTGTTGATGAGGAAGCTAATTTTCTTGGCTTGTTCTCCCTTTAATTTGACATCTAGGTAGTAGCCGTAGTCATCTTTCTTGGCATCCTTGAAGGACAAGGCTCCGTTAGGCCAATTTTCAGAAGGTTTTTCAACATCATCCCAAGTCCATAGTCCTTGAGCATCCTTGTTTTCTTCAGGAAGTTTTTTGACATGGATACGGAAGTAGTTGTCTTCGATTGGCTCTTCTGCCTTAGTTTCAGTTGCTACTGGACTAGTAGAAGTAGTTGGCTCACTTGAACGATCTTGTCCAGTTTGTGGTGCTGAATCGGCTGGGCTTGCAACAGGAGTTGTTGGCTCTGTTGCAGGTTTTTCTTCTGTTTTCTTTAGGGAAGCGTTTGCATTTACGGGTGAAGAAAAATCGCTTTCGTTCTTGCCAGCGATGTTTGTTGCATCAGTAAGAGGTTGAGTAAGGGAGGTTGTATTTCTGTTGCTGGGTTCGTTAGTGGTTGGTGTACTTTCGTTGGCTGAGATAGTTGACGTAGCCATAGCAAGTAGGACAAGGCTTGCGCCGATAAGGACAGAACCAGTTCCATTTTTGAGGGAACGGATGCTGTAGACCATTTTTTTCTCAGTTTGAGATGGTGTTTTTCTCATAATGATTCTCCAATCAATAAATTTCTATATCAGTATAGCATGTAGTAAAACAATATGCAAGCGTTTTCTTTTATTTGTCAAAGAAATTCTTACTTTTGAGAAGTTTTCCGTATTATTTTATATATCAGTATAAATAATGGAAATAATACTCAATGAAAATCAAAGAGCAAACTAGGAAACTAGCCGCAGGCTGTACTTGAGTACG
>NZ_JVLI01000105.1:0-7198 GCF_001072315.1 Streptococcus pseudopneumoniae
AAAGCACTGCTTTGAGGTTGTAGATAAGACTGACGAAGTCAGTTACATATATCTACGGCAAGGTAAAGCTGACGTAGTTTGAATTTGATTTTCGAAGAGTATTAGAAACATTTTATAAAGATCACCAAGTCAAGCTCTTCATCTCACCTGAACGTGATTTGGATGCTTGGTTCCTAAATCCCAAGCCCGTTCCCAAGCTAAATATCAAGAATTTTAAGAACGATATCTACTGATTGATTTCAAAAAATATGAATCAATAGATTATAAATAGGGGAATAATTTAGTTCTGTAAAAATTAACTTCTACACCTACAAAGCTTATTTTTAGACTTTATAACAGTCTAAGAAAAAAGTAGAGATTCATACAATATCCAGATTTTTCAAAAATTCTTTATCATCAAATATTGTTAACGAAACTATCCAAACCAAATCCGATGCATTGCTTCAAAGAATTCTTTAGTTGTTTGACTAGCGAGGGTTTTTATTAAAAAATTTTTTCAAATAATTGCCACCTTGGCACATAAATTCTTGCTTTCTAAATTTAAATGTGATATATTTGTAACATAAAATTTAAGTGTTATATATTTATAACACAAAAAAGGAGTCTATCATGAAAAAAAGTCAAAAAATGCGTGGCCTCATTGCAATGATTGCCGTAGCTCTCTTTATTGATTTTATTGTTTTATTTGGTTCTAATCTTAGTTGGGGACCCAAGTTAGTTATTACTGGTATTTCAGTACAATGTCAAATTGTAGCTATTTGGAGCTGGCTACATATGAAACTATGGTCTCATAAAAGTCAGAAAGGTAAGGGAAAGATTATTTTTGACTTGTCTGCTAAGCTTTACACGATACTTTTGTTTGCAGCAAGTATTTTTTATACATTAGGAATTTGGGTTGCGACCCCAAGCGAAAGTTCTGGTATTAAAGAATGGATTTTGGGAATTGGCCTCGTTATTGAAGTAATTTTATTTGCTTTTTTCTGTTTGAAAAATGTCAAGGAAACTCCGGACGAACGCTTTTATGCTAATTTAGCCAAGGCAGCTAGCTTGATGTTTGTTTTTATACTAGGCGCACTGATGATCCTAGCAGTTATCATTGGATATATGGGGTCTCTCACTCTTTACATGGGACAGATATTTTTTAGCATAGCTGCCTTGATTTGCATCTTTGCGGTTGTCTATCTTATCTTGGAACGGAGAGGATAAGTATGGCCAAAGAAAGCAATATTATTACTAATCTCAAATCTGTTCGTGAGTCCACAGGCATGACCCAGCAGGAGTTAGCCGACCTCATCGGCATGCGACGCGAGACAATTCTGCACTTGGAAAATAACCGTTACAATCCTTCACTGGAAATGGCTCTTAAAATTGCTCAAGTTTTTAATTTGAAAGTAGAAGACCTCTTTGAACTCAGACAGAAAGAGGAAGCATAATTCTTTTCGAGACCTAGTATTAAGTTCATTGATTAATTAGGAATTGAAGCAAAAAGAAAAAATCCTTTGAAAATGTGCTCTTTTAAAATATAGTAATTCTTTCAAATTAACGTTTGCTAATTGTGATGCTTTACGAGCTTTCTTAAGATCTGGTTCCCTAAATGCTTTGAGTACACTTATGGTATTGATGCCCCTAAGCAAGCGACTTTCTGATTGGCTTCCTCTTAAACTGTCTTGTCACTAATATTTGAAATCCCCTTCCTTTTAGGGTACAATAGTAGAAATGAATTTTTGAGAGGAATAGAATGAAAAAACTAGCAACCCTTCTTTTACTATCCACTATAGCCCTAGCTGGGTGTAGTAGCATCCAACGTAGTTTGCGTGGCGATGACTATGTAGATTCTAGCTTGGCCGCTGAGGAAAGCTCCAAAGCAGCTGCCCAATCTGCCAAGGAGTTAAATGATGCTTTGATAAACGAAAACGCCAATTTCCCACAACTATTTAAAGAAGTTGCTGAAGACGAGGCTGAAGTGATTCTCCACACAAGTCAAGGAGATATCCGTATCAAACTCTTCCCTAAACTCGCTCCTCTAGCGGTTGAAAACTTCCTCACTCATGCCAAAGAAGGCTACTATAACGGCATTACCTTCCACCGTGTCATCGATGGCTTCATGGTTCAAACTGGAGATCCAAAAGGGGACGGTACAGGTGGTCAGTCCATCTGGCATGACAAGGATAAGACTAAAGACAAGGGAACTGGTTTCAAGAACGAGATTACTCCTTATCTCTATAACATCCGTGGTGCTCTTTCTATGGCTAATACTGGTCAACCAAACACCAATGGCAGCCAGTTCTTCATCAACCAAAACTCTACAGATACCTCTGCTAAACTCCCTACAAGCAAGTATCCAAAGAAAATCATCGAAGCCTATAAAGAAGGGGGAAACCCTAGTCTAGATGGCAAACACCCAGTCTTTGGTCAAGTGATTGACGGTATGGATGTTGTAGATAAGATTGCTAAAGCCGAAAAAGATGAAAAAGACAAGCCAACTACTGCTATCACAATCGACAGCATCGAAGTGGTGAAAGACTACGATTTTAAATCTTAAAAACCAAAAAATACAGTATCCACATTCGGTACTGTATTTCTTTTACTCTCATTCTTAAGTTAAATTATTAAAATCCCAGATTTGGTCCATCCAGCCTTCATAGAAGTCTGGTTCGTGACAGACCATAAGAATAGATCCCTTGTATTCTTTGAGAGCGCGTTTGAGTTCATCCTTGGCATCCACATCCAAGTGGTTGGTCGGCTCGTCCAGCACTAAAACATTGTTTTCACGATTCATCAAGAGACAGAAACGAACCTTGGCTTGTTCCCCACCTGACAAGACCTGAATTTGACTTTCAATATGCTTGGTTGTCAGACCACAACGAGCAAGGGCTGCACGGACTTCTGCTTGGTTAAGTGCAGGAAAAGCATTCCAGACAGCCTCTAGTGGTGTTTGGCGATTACCGCCTTCTACTTCCTGTTCAAAATAACCGAGTTCTAGGTAGTCACCGCGCTCCACTTCCCCAGCAATAGGCGGGATAATTCCCAAGAGAGACTTCAAGAGAGTTGTTTTCCCGATACCATTTGCCCCGATAATAGCAACCTTTTGATTGCGTTCAAAGGTAAGATTTAAAGGCTTGGTCAGAGGACGGTCATAACCAATCTGCAAATCCTTGGCTTGGAAGATAAAGCGCCCTGGTGTACGAGCCGGTTTGAAATCAAAGGATGGTTTTGGTTTCTCACTTTGCAGCTCGATAATATCCATCTTATCCAATTTCTTCTGGCGGGACATGGCCATGTTTCGTGTTGCAACACGTGCTTTGTTTCGAGCCACGAAGTCCTTGAGGTCCGCAATCTCTTTCTGCTGGCGTTCATAGGCTGCCTCTAGCTGAGATTTCTTCATAGCATAGACTTCTTGGAACTGGTAGTAGTCACCAGAGTAACGTGTCAGCTGTTGATTTTCCACATGATAGACAATATTTATAACATCATTTAGGAATGGAATGTCGTGTGAAATAAGGACAAAGGCATTCTCATAGTTTTGGAGATAGCGCTTAAGCCAGTCAATGTGCTCAGCATCCAAGTAGTTGGTCGGCTCGTCCAAAAGCAAGATATCAGGCTTTTCAAGGAGAAGTTTAGCCAAAAGCACCTTAGTTCTTTGCCCACCTGACAAAGAAGTTACATCTGTATCCATGCCAAAGTCCATGACGCCAAGGGCACGCGCTACTTCGTCAATCTTAGCATCCAAGGTATAGAAATCACGACTCTCCAAACGGTCTTGGAGTTCGCCAACTTCTTCCATGAGAGCATCAACATTCGCACCGTCTTCAGCCATTTCCATATAGAGATCATTGATACGAGCTTCAGCTTTGAAAAGCTCATCAAAGGCCGTACGGAGAACATCGCGAACAGATTGTCCTTCAGCAAGGACAGAGTGCTGATCCAAGTAACCAGCAGTCACATATTTGGACCACTCAACCTTCCCTTCATCTGGCAGCATTTTACCAGTTACAATGCTCATAAAGGTCGATTTCCCTTCACCATTAGCACCGACCAAACCGATATGTTCCCCCTTTAGGAGACGGAAGGACACATCTTCAAAAATTGCACGGTCACCAAAACCGTGACTCAGATTTTTAACTTCTAAAATACTCATTTTAATTCCTTATCTTGTTTTTATGTATTCGTTTATAAAGTAGCCAAGCCAGATAGCCACCCAAGGTATTGGTCCACAAATCATCAATCTCAAAGACGCGATTAAAATCAAAGAAAAAGTCCAAAACTAACTGCGTACACTCAATTCCAAGACTTAAGAGAAAACTGAAAACAATGACTTTTTTTGTCTGTCTTAAGGAAGGAAACAGATAGATAAGTTGAAAGACCAGAGGAAAAAGCAAGGAGACATTGAGGATATTTTGTAGAAAAAGCCAACATAATTGTCCTATCTCACTCACTTCACCCAGTTTCCAGAGAGAATTGAAAGGAGTCAAAAGAAAAACCAGGCGTCCAAGATGCTGAATACCTGGAGTTTCCACCCCCACGGGAGAATGTTCTTGAGGAGTAAAGCAAAAGTAAATGATACAAATGCTATAGAAAATGACTCCCCAGACCAAAACATGATTATAAGTCTTCTTCATCATTAAGGATTGACTGCTGCGACTGCTTTCTGGCGGTCACGTTTCATTGTATTAGAACGCAATTGTCCACAAGCTGCATCAATATCGGTACCATGCTCTTGACGAACCACACAGTTGACCCCTTTTTTCTTAAGCGTATCATAGAAGGCCAGGACGCGCTCTTTAGGACTACGGCTATATTGGTCATGCTCACTAACTGGGTTATAAGGAATCAAGTTTACATAAGACAATTTCTTAATATTCTTGAGCAATTCAGCCAATTCCAAGGCTTGTTCTACACCGTCATTTACTTCATTGAGCATGATATACTCAAAGGTCACACGACGATTTGTTGTTTCGATGTAGTACTCAATAGCAGCAAAGAGTTTTTCAATCGGAAAGGCACGGTTAATCTTCATGATGCTTGAGCGCAATTCATTGTTAGGTGCGTGAAGGGAAACGGCAAGATTGACCTGAACACCTTCATTAGCAAAATCACGAATTTTATGGGCCAAACCTGAGGTTGAAACCGTGATGTGACGAGCACCGATAGCCATTCCCTTGTCATCGTTGATAGTACGAACGAAATTCAAGACATTGTTGTAGTTATCAAATGGTTCACCAATCCCCATGACAACGATATGGCTGACGCGTTCATCCTGACCACGCTCATCAAAGTATTTCTGAACCAGCATGATTTGCGCTACGATTTCACCGTTATTGAGGTCGCGTTGTTTCTTGATCAAACCAGAAGCGCAGAAGGTACAACCGATATTACAGCCAACCTGAGTGGTCACACAGACTGACAAACCATAGTGTTGACGCATGAGTACTGTCTCAATCAACATACCATCAGGCAATTCAAAGAGATATTTAACTGTCCCATCGGCAGACTCTTGAACGATACGTTGTTTCAAGGGATTGACCACAAACTGGTTATTGAGCTTAGCAATCAAATCCTTGGAAAGGTTGGTCATTTCTTCAAATGACTGGACACGTTTACGATAGAGCCATTCCCAGATTTGATCTGCACGGAATTTCTTTTCTCCTTGCTCCAAAACCCATTCCTGCATGGTTTGACGTGTTAAACTATAAATTGACGGTTTCATTTCTTCTCCTTATTCTCTACTCACTTCTGACGAATGACAAAATGACGTTGCCCCTTGTCCTCTTTCTGAGAATGCTGGTCTTTCTGACGACGTCTATTTTTCTTATCTGCATTCGGTTTTCGTTTGGTTTGAGTCGGCTTCTTTCCTTTTTTAGAAGGTGTTTCTTCTTCCTTCTTACGCATTTTCTTGTCAAATGATGCTCGCTTAGGGGCTTCATTTTCTAAGACAAAATAGGCACAACCATAACTACAATACTCTAAAAGGTAGTCTTGTAAACGACTGATTTTTTCAAGATTTTCCTCTGTTCGGTCATCCTTGTAAAAACCTCGTAGGCGAAGCTGTTCATTACTCCAGTCCCCAACGATATAATCAAACTTGGTTAAGACTTCTGAAAAACGCTGATTAAAAGCCGTCACATCAAAGGCATCCTTGATATTTTCCACCAAGGAAAAAGCTATCCCTTCCGTTTCAACCTTGTCCCCATGTAAATGGAACTCAGGACCAGGAAACTTGTTATAGTTGTATAATTCAGGTGCAATTTCTTTTCGCATAGATATCCTTTTTTCACGATTACTTAATACTTTATTCTACCATAATTTCTAGCAGTTAGCACGTTTCTCATAAAAATGAAAAAAGTCTGACGATTTTGTCAGACCAAAATAATACAACCTTAAAAAGAGAAGAACAATTCTTCCCTACAACTATCATTATTTAGCAGCTGCGTACAATTCATCTACTTTGTTCCAGTTGATTACTGAGAAGAAAGCTTTGATGTAGTCAGGACGCACGTTGCGGTATTTCACGTAGTAAGCATGTTCCCAAACGTCCAAGCCCAAGATTGGTTTTTTACCTTCTGAGATTGGTGTGTCTTGGTTTGCTGTTGAAGTCACTTCAAGTTTACCTTCTTTGTTAACAACCAACCATGCCCATCCTGAACCGAAACGAGTTGTTGCTGCTGCAGTGAAGGCTGCTTGGAATTCTTCAAATGAACCAAATGTTGCATCGATTGCTGCTGCCAGTTCTGCTGATGGAGCAGTTTTTTCAGGAGTCATCAATTCCCAGAAAAGAGCGTGGTTCAAATGTCCGCCGCCATTGTTGATAAGTGCTTGACGGATATCAGCTGGAATAGATTCTACATCAGCAAGCAAGGCTTCAAGGTCTTCACCGATCTCAGGGTGTTTTTCAAGAGCTGCATTAGCATTGTTGACATAAGTTTGATGGTGTTTGTCATGGTGCAAGTGCATTGTTTCCGCATCGATGTATGGTTCCAAAGCGTCGTATGCATATGGAAGATCTGGTAAGATAATAGCCATCTGTAATACCTCTTTTTCTTTCTATATGAAAATGATAACGCAAATATTCACTTTTTTCAAGTTTTTTGCTTATAGATGAAAAAATCACTGAAATACTTTTTAATAATACTCTTCGAAAATCTCTTCAAACCGCGTCAACGTCGCCTTGCCGTAGGTATGGTTACTGACTTCGTCAGTT
>NZ_JVLI01000106.1:0-10206 GCF_001072315.1 Streptococcus pseudopneumoniae
AACCTTCGACGCGCACCCGGCATAGCGGGTGGTTTTTTTGTCTCGCACCTAACGGAGCGAGACAGACTGAAAGTCACATAAAAGAAAAAGAAGTTGAGACAATGAATCCCAACTTCTTTTGTTTTTTAACGTGATACGCGGCGACGAGCTGCTTTTTTACGGTTTTCTTCGATGAAAGCTGCTTTTTGCTCTTCTGGTTCGATTACTTTCTTTTTAAATGCGTATACTGCACCTGCAAGTGCAGCGACAGTTCCTGCGACACCTGTTACAAGACCTTTAGCGAATCCTTTAGCCATGAGTCTTCCTCCTTTATCTTCTTAATCAGCCAGCCTCCTCAAGAGGTCACATTTTTCTGACTGACCTTTTTGTGTTATAATAATAGTAACGAAAAAATGGGAATTTTTCAAGGAAAAAAGATGAAAACAAAAATAATTGTGATTGTTGGACCGACTGCTGTTGGAAAGACAGCTCTAGCCATTGAAGTTGCAAAGCGTTTTAATGGCGAAGTTGTTAGTGGCGATAGTCAGCAGGTTTACCGAGGTCTAGATATTGGGACTGCTAAGGCTAGTCCAGAAGAGCAGGCAGCTGTTCCCCATCATTTAATCGATGTTAGAGAGGTAACCGAGTCTTACTCGGCTTTTGATTTTGTTTCAGAAGCTAAGATGGCTATTGAGGATATTCACAGTCGTGGCAAGCTGGCCATTATCGCTGGTGGGACTGGACTGTATATCCAGAGCTTGTTAGAAGGCTACCATTTAGGTGGGGAGATACCTCATGAGGAGATTTTGGCTTATCGGGCTAGTTTGGAGCCTTATACAGATGAGGAATTAGCTCATTTTGTGGAGCAAGCAGGCCTTGAGATTACCCAGTTTAATCGTCGTCGTGCTATGCGTGCCTTGGAAATTGCCCATTTTGGTCAGGATTTGGAAAATCAAGAGAGCTTGTATGAACCGCTGATTATCTGCTTGGATGATGAACGTAGTCAACTTTACGAGCGCATTAACCGCCGCGTGGATCTGATGTTTGAGGCTGGACTTTTGGATGAGGCCAAGTGGCTTTTTGTCCATTATCCAGATGTGCAGGCTGCTAAAGGAATTGGTTACAAGGAACTCTTTCCTTATTTCCGTGGAGAGCAGACCTTGGAGGAAGCTAGTGAGAGTCTCAAACAGGCTACCCGTCGTTTTGCCAAGCGTCAGCTGACCTGGTTCCGTAATCGCATGCAGGTCACCTTTTACCAGATTGGAGAATCTGGTGTGCAAGACCGCATTTTAAGCCAGATAGAGGAGTTTTTAGATGATTGAAACGGAGAAAAAAGAGGAGCGGGTCCTGCTCATTGGTGTGGAATTGCAGGGCATGGACAATTTTGACCTCTCTATGGAAGAATTGGCCAGTTTAGCGAAAACGGCAGGGGCAGTCGTTGTAGATAGCTACAGGCAAAAACGTGAAAAGTATGACTCCAAGACCTTTGTCGGCTCTGGTAAGTTGGAAGAAATTGCGCTCATGGTGGATGCAGAAGAGATTACCACTGTCATTGTCAACAACCGTTTAACTCCACGCCAAAATGTCAATCTGGAGGAAGTTCTGGGTGTCAAGGTCATTGACCGTATGCAGTTGATTTTGGATATCTTTGCCATGCGGGCTCGAAGCCATGAAGGAAAACTCCAAGTGCACCTAGCCCAGCTCAAATATCTCTTGCCTCGCTTGGTTGGTCAGGGAATTATGCTCAGCCGTCAGGCAGGGGGAATTGGTTCCCGTGGACCTGGTGAAAGTCAGCTGGAGCTGAACCGTCGTAGCGTTCGCAACCAAATCACGGATATCGAGCGCCAGCTCAAGGTGGTTGAGAAAAATCGGGCGACTGTCAGAGAAAAACGTTTGGAGTCAAGCACCTTTAAGATTGGTTTGATTGGTTATACCAATGCTGGGAAGTCAACTATCATGAATACCTTGACCAGTAAGACCCAGTATGAGGCAGACGAGCTCTTTGCGACTCTGGACGCGACGACTAAGAGTATCCATCTGGGGGGCAATCTCCAAGTAACTTTGACAGATACAGTTGGCTTTATCCAAGATTTGCCGACAGAGTTGGTGTCCAGTTTTAAGTCAACCTTGGAAGAAAGCAAGCATGTGGATCTTCTAGTTCATGTTATCGATGCCAGCAATCCTTACCATGAGGAGCATGAAAAAACAGTTCTGTCTATCATGAAAGACCTGGACATGGAGGATATTCCTCGCCTGACTCTGTATAATAAAGCGGATTTGGTGGAGGATTTCACGCCTACCCAAACACCTTATGCCCTCATTTCTGCCAAGTCTGAGGATAGTCGTGAGAACTTGCAGGCTTTGTTTTTAGAGAAAATCAAGGATATTTTTGAAACCTTTACCCTGCGTGTGCCTTTTTCAAAGACCTACAAGATTCATGATTTGGAAAGTGTTGCGATTCTGGAAGAACGCGATTATCAAGATGACGGCGAAGTCATTACAGGCTACATTTCTGAGAAAAATAAATGGAGGTTAGAAGAATTTTATGACTGATATTAAAACCTTAGCTCTAAAGTATGGAGGTTATACAAGTCTGGATAAGGTCTATCTGGATCAGCTTCTATCTGGTAAAACAGAGCAGGGGCAGTTGACACTGATCACTCCTCCACCTAGCGTGGTCAATGCTTACTTTGCAGAACTCTACCAGAAAAAAAGTCCTGAGGCTGCGACGGATTATTTTGCGGAACTCAGTCAGGAACTGAATCTTTACAATGTTGAACCTAGTTTCACCTCAGAAAACAAGCCCTTTATTCGGCTTAATCTGTCTGGTAAATCCTTTGGTTTTTGCTATGAGAGTGAGGGTCTAGGTCGGATTTTCTCTGAAAATGAAGAGGTAATCTCAGATAACTTGCTTTTTGAAATTGCGCAAATTTTTCCCCATCAACTGGTCTTTGAAGAGTCTGGTAAGATTTACATGAAGGCTGTTGGAGATGAGGAAGTTGTTAGCATGGAGAGTCTAACAGCTTTGACTGATTTGGAAAGCTTGGCTGATGGTCGTAAACGTCTCAAAGGCTACAGCCAAGAGGATTTATTGCAAGAAGCTGCTGCTTTTTCTGGCAAGCGCTATTTCCGATCGGAAAACCGCACAGCTATGTTATATATTGATTAATTAGAAAGTATCGAATGGATATTCAATTTTTAGGAACGGGGGCTGGTCAGCCCTCTAAAGCCCGCAATGTTTCCAGTCTCGCCCTGAAACTTTTGGACGAGATTAACGAAGTTTGGCTCTTTGACTGTGGAGAAGGTACGCAAAATCGCATTCTGGAAACCACAATTCGACCACGTAAGGTCAGCAAAATTTTTATCACTCACCTGCATGGAGACCACATTTTTGGCTTGCCAGGTTTCCTTTCTAGCCGTGCCTTTCAGGCCAATGAAGAGCAGACAGATTTGGAAATTTATGGACCGCAAGGGATCAAGTCATTTGTCTTAACCAGTCTTCGTGTGTCAGGTTCACGCCTGCCTTACCGTATTCATTTTCATGAGTTTGACCAAGATTCTCTAGGGAAAATCCTTGAAACCGATAAATTCACGGTGTATGCAGAGGAGCTGGATCATACTATTTTCTGTGTTGGCTATCGTGTCATTCAAAAGGACCTAGAAGGAACGCTGGATGCTGAAAAACTCAAGGCTGCTGGTGTCCCATTTGGCCCACTTTTTGGAAAAATTAAAAACGGTCAGGACGTTGTTTTAGAAGATGGGACTGAAATCAAGGCAGCAGACTATATCTCGGCGCCACGCCCTGGTAAGATTATCACTATTTTGGGTGATACCCGAAAAACCAATGCCAGTGTGCGTCTAGCTGTCAATGCCGATGTCCTTGTCCATGAATCGACTTATGGCAAGGGTGATGAAAAGATTGCTCGTAATCACGGCCACTCAACCAACATGCAGGCAGCGGAGGTCGCAGTAGAAGCAGGTGCCAAACGCCTCTTGCTCAACCACATCAGTGCGCGTTTTCTCTCAAAAGATATCAGCAAGCTCAAGAAAGATGCGGCTAGTGTCTTTGAAAATGTCCATGTCGTCAAAGACTTGGAAGAAGTGGAAATCTAAAAGATTGAGAGAGGAACAGTATGTCTACTATTCTCATTACCGGAGCTAGCGGTGGCCTAGCCCAAGAAATAGTCAAACTTTTGCCAAATGACCAACTGATTTTGTTAGGTAGAACCAAGGAAAAATTAGCCCAACTCTACGGAAATCATCCACAAGCAGAATTGATTGAAATCGATATTACCGATGACTCAGCCTTAGAAACTCTGGTAACAGACCTTTATCACCGCTACGGCAGGATTGATGTCTTGATTAACAATGCTGGTTACGGGGTTTTGAAGGAATTTGACCAGATTTCTGACCAAGATATTCACAAGATGTTCGAGGTCAATACTTTTGCCCTGATGAATCTATCTCGACGCCTTGCGGCCCGTATGAAAGAGAGTCGAAAAGGCCATATCATCAATATCGTCAGCATGGCAGGTTTGATTGCTACTGGCAAGTCTAGTCTCTACTCAGCGACCAAATTTGCGGCTATTGGTTTTTCAAATGCCTTACGCCTCGAACTTATGCCCTATGGAGTATATGTGACAACAGTCAATCCAGGTCCAATCCGAACAGGATTTTTTGACCAAGCCGATCCAGATGGAACCTATCTCAAGTCGGTTGAACGCTTCCTGCTAGAACCAGATGCAGTGGCTAAAAAAATTGTTAAGATTATAGGAAAAAACAAACGCGAACTTAATCTACCGATTTTGTTGAACCTAGCCCATAAGTTTTATAGTCTCTTTCCCAAGCTAGCTGATAAGTTGGCAGGGGGAATCTTTAATTATAAATAAAAAGAACCAATGTGCAGATTATTGCTAGTCTACACATTGGTTCTTATCATTTCTCAACTATCAAACTGGACTTCTTCTAGTAGATAGTCGATAAAGCGTTCTCCCATCTTAGATAAGCTGGTTTTCTCATGCTGGATATAGACCAGCTCAATTGGGTCATCAATATCCAGTGGGATAGAAACGATGTTGTCTCCGTTAAGGTTACTGTTCAAAATCCCTGTTGCGATCGTGTATCCGTCCAGACCAATCAAGAGATTAAAAAGGGTGGCACGGTCACTGACAACGATGGATTTCTTATGGTGCTCTTGAGATAGAATCTCTTCAGAGAAGTAGAAGGAGTTGTGTGTCCCTTGGTCATAGCTGAGGTAAGGGAAGTTTTCTAAATCAGATAGTTTGACCTTGTCTTTTTTTGCCAGAGGGTTGGTCTTGCTGACAAAGATATGGGGCTGGGCTGTGAAAAGATGGTGAGCCAGCAGGTGGTTGTCATCCAGCATTTTGGTCAGTACATCACGGTTGTAGCTGTTCAAAAATAGGACACCGACCTCACTACGGAAGTTCTTGACGTCGTCTATAATTTCCCAAGTCCGAGTTTCACGAAGGAAGAGCTCGTATTTCTCCATATCACTTTTCTTGAGCAGAGAGACAAATGCATTGACCACAAAGGCATAGTGTTGAGACGAAACGCTAAAGAGTTCGCGGTGGGCAACAGGGTTTTTATAACGTTCTTCCAGAAGCTGAGTTTGCTCGACAACCTGACGGGCATAGGAGAGAAACTCCATGCCATCACGGGTCAAGGTAATACCCTTGGGATTGCGGATAAAGATTTCAATGCCCATTTCATTTTCCAAATCTCTCACAGCATTGGAAAGACTCGGCTGGGTGATAAAGAGTTGCTTGGCTGCCTCATTCATGGAGCCGGTTTCGACGATTTTGATAATATAATGTAATTGTTGAATTCTCATGTTTTTATTGTACCACACTTGCGTCAGAATCGCCAAGGAAGATAGGAAAATCAGGAGCATTGTGTGAGTCTCTTCTTGAAAAAAACACAAAAATTTGCTAGAATGAATCTTATGAAAACATTCTATGATGTGCAGCAATTCCTCAAACGATTTGGTATTATTGTTTACATGGGAAAACGCTTATATGATATTGAACTGATGAAGTTGGAGCTCTCTCGGATTTACGATGCAGGGTTGATGGACAAATTAGACTATCTAGAAGCAGAAGCGGTTCTTCGCAGAGAGCACAAGGTAGAATTGGATTATATTGAGAAAAATGGAGAAAAGAACTAATGGTTACTTGGATTTTGTGGGCACTTATACTGGCAATGTTGGCGTGGATGGGCTTTAACTATCTTCGTATTCGCCGTGCGGCTAAAATTGTGGATAATGAGGAATTTGAAGCCTTGATTCGTACAGGTCAATTGATTGATTTGCGCGACCCAGCAGAATTCCACAGAAAACATATTCTTGGGGCTCGCAATATTCCTTCAAGTCAGTTGAAGACTAGTCTTGTTGCCCTTCGTAAGGATAAACCTGTCCTTCTTTACGAAAACCAACGTGCGCAACGTGTGACAAATGCAGCACTTTACTTGAAAAAGCAAGGTTTTTCTGAGATTTATATCCTTTCTTATGGTTTGGATTCTTGGAAAGGGAAAGTGAAGACTAGTTAATATTCTGTAAAAAGTTGATATAGTCTGTCTCATATACTAAATTAATAATCATTTTAAGGAGTTTTTAAAAAATGCAAGAAAAGAAAAAACACTCTCTTGTTTTAGGTATCCTATCTATTGTGCTCGGTTTGCTATTTCCAATTGTAGGCCTGATTTTGGGGATCATAGGATTGGTCTTGGCTTTTTCATACCAAAAAGAATCTGGACTAGACTATAAAACAGAAAAAATTCTCAACATCGTAGGACTTGTGGTTTCTGTACTTAACTGGATTGTAGCCGTCGCAGTATTTTTTAGATAAGCAATAAACAAAAAGCTTTAAACATAAAACTTTTTTCTTTTATCCACTTTTATCTAAGTAGTTTTTAATGATTTTCAATTCCTCTTGGTTCAAGGGACGGTATTGACCTTCTGCTAGTTCTGGGTCTAATGTAAACTCACCGAACTGAGCTCGTTTGAGTGAGGTCACCTTGACACCAACCGAGAGGAACATTTTCTTAACCTGATGAAATTTTCCTTCTGAAATGGTAATAGAGGCTTGACTGAAGAAAGGATTTGCAGATAGAATCTCTAGTCTTGCAGCTTTACAGACAGTGCCATCTAAAAAGACAATTCCTTTTTGAAATGCTTGGATATGGTCAGGTGTCAGAAGTCCATTAACCTCAACTCGATAAGTCTTATCGACATGATACTGGGGATGGAGGAGCTGAAAGCCCAAGGGACCGTTGTCAGTCAAGAGAAGGAGTCCTGTCGTATCTCGGTCCAGTCGGCCGACGGCATAGAGCTTGTCAGACTGGATGTCAGGCGGAAGGAGGTCCATGACGGTTGAAAGTTGCTTGTCTTTATTGGCTGTAACGACACCAGCAGGCTTATGAAGCATAAGATAGGTGTGCTCATATCCCTGAATGATTCGGCCCTGAAAAAGGAGTTCTTGTAGTCCTGTATCGATATTTTGAGCTAGGGAGCGTGCTGGGCAACCATCGACGAGAATTTCCTCTTTGAGTAAGGCTTGTTTCATGGCCTTTCGGCTAACTTTTTCTTGGGCTAATAAATTATCTAAACGCATACTGTGCCTATCTTATCATAAGTCGCTTGCTTTGAAAAGGCTTGACGTGAAAAGAAAAGCGGAGTGAAAACATTTACACTTGCTTGAGTTATGTTATTTACCTGAAATTATGGTATAATCGTTCAGTTAGAAAATAAATTTTGAATATTATAGAGGAAATCATGACAAAATTAAGAGAAGATATCCGTAACATTGCGATTATCGCCCACGTTGACCACGGTAAAACAACCCTCGTTGACGAATTATTGAAACAATCAGAAACGCTTGATGCACGTACTGAATTGGCAGAGCGTGCTATGGACTCAAACGATATCGAAAAAGAGCGTGGAATTACCATCCTTGCTAAAAATACAGCCGTTGCCTATAACGGAACTCGTATCAATATCATGGACACACCAGGACACGCGGACTTCGGTGGAGAAGTTGAGCGTATCATGAAAATGGTTGACGGTGTTGTCTTGGTCGTAGATGCCTACGAAGGAACAATGCCACAGACTCGTTTCGTATTGAAAAAAGCCTTGGAACAAGACCTTGTGCCAATCGTGGTTGTTAACAAAATCGACAAACCATCAGCTCGTCCAGCAGAAGTAGTGGACGAAGTCTTGGAACTTTTCATCGAGCTTGGTGCAGATGATGACCAGCTTGACTTCCCAGTGGTGTATGCTTCAGCGATCAACGGAACTTCTTCATTGTCAGATGATCCAGCTGACCAAGAAGCGACTATGGCACCAATCTTTGACACGATTATTGACCACATCCCAGCTCCAGTAGATAACTCAGATGAGCCTTTGCAATTCCAAGTCTCACTTTTGGACTACAACGACTTCGTTGGACGTATCGGTATCGGTCGTGTCTTCCGTGGTACTGTTAAAGTTGGTGACCAAGTTACCCTTTCTAAACTTGACGGCACAACTAAAAACTTCCGTGTTACAAAACTCTTCGGTTTCTTTGGTTTGGAACGTCGTGAAATCCAAGAAGCCAAAGCAGGTGACTTGATTGCCGTTTCAGGTATGGAAGATATCTTTGTCGGTGAAACCATTACTCCGACAGATGCAGTTGAAGCTCTTCCAATCCTACACATCGATGAGCCAACTCTTCAAATGACATTCTTGGTCAACAACTCACCATTTGCTGGTAAAGAAGGTAAATGGGTAACTTCTCGTAAGGTGGAAGAACGCTTGCAGGCTGAATTGCAAACAGACGTTTCCCTTCGTGTTGACCCAACTGATTCACCAGATAAATGGACTGTTTCAGGACGTGGAGAATTGCACTTGTCAATCCTTATCGAAACAATGCGTCGTGAGGGATATGAACTTCAAGTATCTCGTCCAGAGGTTATCGTAAAAGAAATCGACGGTGTTAAATGTGAGCCATTTGAACGTGTTCAAATCGACACTCCAGAAGAATACCAAGGATCTGTTATCCAAAGCCTTTCTGAACGTAAGGGTGAAATGTTGGATATGATTTCAACTGGTAATGGTCAAACTCGTTTGGTCTTCCTTGTTCCAGCGCGTGGGTTGATCGGTTACTCAACTGAGTTCTTGTCAATGACTCGTGGTTACGGTATCATGAACCATACCTTCGACCAATACTTGCCATTGATTCCAGGGGAAATTGGTGGTCGTCACCGTGGTGCCCTTGTTTCTATCGATGCTGGTAAGGCTACAACTTACTCAATCATGTCTATCGAAGAACGTGGTACGATCTTTGTCAACCCAGGTACTGAGGTTTATGAAGGAATGATCATCGGTGAAAACTCTCGTGAAAACGACTTGACAGTTAACATCACTAAGGCTAAACAAATGACCAACGTCCGTTCAGCTACTAAGGACCAAACAGCTGTTATCAAGACACCTCGTATCTTGACCCTTGAAGAGTCTCTTGAGTTCTTGAATGATGATGAGTACATGGAAGTAACTCCTGAGTCTATCCGTTTGCGTAAACAAATCCTTAACAAGGCAGAGCGTGAGAAAGCTAACAAGAAGAAAAAATCAGCTGAATAAGAGCTAGAAAGAGAGAAAGATGGTCTATTTAGTCCTAGGAATTTTATTACTTCTACTCTATGTATTTGCGACACCAGAAAGCATTAAAGGGACAGTCAATATCGTCGCTATGGTATGTATTTTAGTGGCACTCTTGGTGTTGTTGGCTCTATCTTTTCTGAAAATTTTTCAATTACCAACAGAAATATTCCTAGCAATAGCCATGTTAATCCTAGCTTACTTTAGTGTGAGAGACATCACACTCATGCCAGTCAAAAAAAGTAAAAGAAGATAAAAAAAGAGAGTTTCGGCTCTCTTTTTTTGGTAGGAATTTTACAATAGTTTGAATTGCTTTTTAGTTAACATCATCACTTTTGCTTGGATAATATGAATGGGAAAAACTGGAATAAAATTCGTTAATGACATATATTTTTTAGGAAGTTGTAAAACTTCATTACTGATAATATCTTAGTAAAATATGTTGATAGATTAGATAGAAAGTGATATACTTAAATTATAAGAAAACGTTTTCAAAATAAGAAAGGATTAAATTTATACTCAATGAAAATCAAAGAGCAAACTAGGAAACTAGCCGCAGGTTGCTCAAAGCACTGCTT
>NZ_JVLI01000107.1:0-3905 GCF_001072315.1 Streptococcus pseudopneumoniae
TGTTCGCTCACAATAAGAGAGAACTTTTTTACGAAAATCTATTGAATATGCCATAAGAAGATTGCACAACATCATGTGCTATTTTTAATTCAATTCGCGATATCTCTGTTGAGACTTCTTACTGATCTTATATATGGACTCTGTGTATGTCAAAAATAAGTTCAGTTATTAAATAGGTAGCACCAAATGAGATAGAAGAATAATTTGAGTCTTTTATGCAATCTCCATATAGGATTCATTACGACAGATATCTTAGATTCTTTTTATTGAAGAAATTTTCTGAAAATTACAAAATATACTTGCTATTTTAGAAAAAAAGTGTAGAATATAAGAAATAGGTTTTTAGAATAAGGAGTGGAATATGACAGTAACGATTGATTGGGAAAACCTTGGTTTTTCCTATATGAAATTACCTTATCGCTATATTGCGCATTTTAAAAATGGACAATGGAATCAAGGGGAGCTTACAGAGGATGCAACTTTGCATATTTCAGAGTCTTCTCCAAGTCTTCACTATGGCCAACAAGCATTTGAAGGTTTGAAAGCCTATCGTACTAAGGATGGTAGTGTTCAACTGTTCCGTCCGGACGAAAATGCCAAACGCCTGCAACGTACTTGTGATCGTCTCTTGATGCCACAAGTTCCGACAGACATGTTTGTAGAAGCTTGTAAGGCAGTTGTCCGCGCCAATGAAGAATATGTACCACCATATGGAACAGGTGGAACCCTTTATCTTCGTCCTCTTTTGATTGGTGTTGGAGATATTATTGGGGTAAAACCAGCGGAGGAATACATTTTCACTATCTTTGCTATGCCAGTTGGAAATTACTTTAAGGGTGGTTTGGTTCCAACCAACTTCTTGATTCAGGATGAATACGACCGTGCCGCTCCAAATGGTACAGGTGCCGCTAAGGTTGGTGGGAACTATGCTGCCAGTCTCTTGCCAGGGAAATTGGCTAAATCACGTCATTTCTCAGATGTTATCTACCTAGACCCATCAACACATACAAAGATTGAAGAAGTCGGCTCAGCTAACTTCTTTGGGATTACAGCTGATAATGAATTTGTAACACCATTGAGTCCATCTATCTTGCCATCTATTACCAAGTATTCTTTGCTTTATTTAGCAGAACATCGTTTGGGCTTAACTCCTATTGAGGGGGATGTTCCAATTGAAAATCTTGATCGTTTTGTAGAGGCGGGTGCTTGTGGTACAGCAGCGGTTATTTCTCCAATTGGAGGTATTCAACACGGTGATGATTTCCATGTATTCTATAGTGAAACAGAAGTAGGTCCTGTGACTCGTAAACTCTATGATGAATTGACAGGTATTCAGTTTGGTGATATTGAAGCGCCAGAAGGTTGGATTGTAAAAGTAGATTAAAATAAACAAAAGGAGATTTTTGATGAAATCGAAAAAGTGGCTCTTAACAGCAGGAGTAGTCCTGAGCACGACAGCTCTTTTAGTGGCTTGTGGAAAAGCTGATAAAGAAGCAGATGCACCGACAACATTTTCATATGTCTATGCAGTAGATCCAGCATCTTTGGACTATAGTATAGCGACTCGTACATCTACAACAGATGTCATCGGGAACGTGGTGGATGGTTTGATGGAAAACGACCAGTACGGGAATGTTATTCCTTCCTTGGCTGAAGATTGGTCTGTCTCAAAAGATGGTTTGACTTATACCTATAAACTTCGTAAAGGAGTTAAATGGTACACTTCTGAAGGTGAAGAATATGCAGAAGTAACAGCCCATGACTTTGTGACAGGACTAAAACACGTAGCTGACGGTAAGTCAGACGGTGTCTCTCTCATCCAAAATTCAATCAAGGGCTTGGATGCCTACATGACTGGTGAGACCAATGATTTCTCTACAGTTGGTGTTAAGGCCTTGGACGATTATACAGTTGAATATACCCTAAACAAACCAGAAAGCTTCTGGAACTCTAAAGTCACCACAGCAACGATGTTGCCTGTAAATGAAGAGTTTTTGAAGGCATCAGGTAAAGATTATGGAGCAGTTACTCCAGCAGGGATTCTTTACAATGGTCCTTATATCTTGAAGACCTTGACTTCTAAATCGTTGATCGAATACGAGAAAAACCCAAATTACTGGGATAAAGAAAAGGTAAAAATTGAAAAGGTCAAATTGACTTACTACGATGGTTCTGATCAGGAATCGTTGATTCGTAGCTTCTCTTCAGGTGCCTATACGACAGCCCGTCTCTTCCCAAGTAGCTCAAACTTTGCTTCAACTTTGGAACAATACGGAGATAAAATCACTTATAGCCCACAGGACTCAAGTAGTTATTACTTCACCTTTAACGTAAATCGTCAATCATATAATAAAACTGCGAAAACAAGTGAAGAGCAAAAGACTTCTACTAAAGAAGCTATGCTTAATAAGGACTTCCGTCAGGCTATCAACTTTGCCTTCAACCGTCATTCTTATGCTGCCCAGCTAAATGGTGAAGACGGTGCGGATAAGATTATTCGTAACAGCCTTGTTCCTGACAACTTTGTACAAGCAGGTGGTAAGAACTTTGGTCAAATTGCTCAAGCAGAGTTGGTGAACTATGGTGACCAATGGAAAGGTGTTGAGCTAGTTGACGGTAAGGATTCTATCTACAACCCTGACAAGGCTAAAGCAGCATTTGAAAAAGCTAAGAAAGACTTGGAATCTAAAGGGGTAACTTTCCCAATTCACTTGGATGTCCCAGTTGAACAAACAGATACCATCGCAGTTCAACAAAGTAACTCTTTCAAACAGTCTATCGAATCAACTCTTGGTGCTGAAAATGTTGTTATCGACATTCTTCAAATGACAGATAATGAAAAGGAAACAATCACTTCTCAAGCGCGTGTTCCTTCTCAAAAAGACTATGATTTGAACAGTACAGGATGGGCTCCAAGTTATCAAGACCCAGCATCTTACTTGAATATCATGGATCCTAAATCAGGTTCTGCTATGAAACACCTTGGTATTACTAAAGGGAAAGATAAAGATGTTGTAGCTAAACTTGGTTTGGACCAATATAAGAAATTATTGGACGATGCGGATTCAGAAACTACGAATCTTGAAGAGCGCTATGAAAAATATGCCAAGGCTCAAGCTTGGTTGACAGATAGTTCATTATTGATGCCGACAGCCTCATCTGGTGGTTCTCCAGTTGTAAGTAATGTAGTGCCATTCTCAAAACCATACTCACAAGTTGGTATTAAGGGTGACCCATATATCTTTAAAGGAATGAAATTGCAAAAAGATATCGTTACAACAAAAGAATATGAAGAAGCACTGAAAAAATGGCAAAAAGAAAAATTGGAATCAAACGGTAAGTACCAAAAAGAACTAGAAAAACACATTAAATAAAGCAGAAAACTCTATATCAGACTTGGAATGATATAGAGTTTTTTCTTGCTAGTTTTGGGATTTTCTTGTAAAATAGAAAAAGTGAAGAGAGGTATGAAATGAGCAAGAAAGATAAAAAAATTGAAATTCAAGTAGCAGATGCTAAAGTTAATGTAGGAAAAGACAGTTTTGAAGGTTATACCTTGACCATTGGTAAAAAAGTTATCGGAGAAATTGCCGAATTAGACGGACAATTTGCCATCATAAAGAATGGGAATGTCGATAGTTTTTATAAAAAATTGGAAAAAGCTGTGGAAATTTTGATTGAAAATTATAATTTAGCAAAATAAGTCTTGTTTTTTTGAAATTTTCATGATATAATAGTCAATGTTGATTGTAGGAGAGATAGCGAAGAGGCTAAACGCGGCGGACTGTAAATCCGCTCTTTCGGGTTCGGGGGTTCGAATCCCTCTCTCTCCATTTCATCAATGGGGTATAGCCAAGCGGTAAGGCAAGGGACTTTGACTCCCTCATGCGTTGGTTCGAATCCAG
>NZ_JVLI01000108.1:0-6645 GCF_001072315.1 Streptococcus pseudopneumoniae
TCATCAAACGATTTAGATTGCTGTAGCAAAAAATAAAGACGTTGTTTCAATTCAAACTTATGACTAGATTCCCTATATTTTTTATAACCTCGATAGGAATAACGTTTCTCAATAATTTTTGCACCAGCTACTTTAGAAATACGGTCTGAAATCATACGGAGGTTTCGTTCCAAGGCATAGTTCCATATCAACTTTTTATCTGAATTGCGGTCAATAGCATTGATTAGGATGTGATTATGAACATGATCTTTGTCTGTGTGAGTTACTACGATAAACTTAAAACGACCTCCTGTCAATTCCATCATGGTCTCATAACCAATGCGGTTAATTTCTTCAGGTGTCAGATTATCTTCAGGAGAAAATGATTGAATGAGGTGATGAGCATGAATAGTTTGTTGGTGTTTTTCTTGTCGGTCGTTTCTGGATTCATACAACTTGTCATTATTGCTGAAGTTGACATTGTACATCTCTACCATTTCTGCATGACTAGGGAAGTCCAAGTAATTGCTCATGCCAAAATCAGATACCAATTTCAAATTGTCCGTTTTATCAGGGTTGAGAATATACTTAATTAAACGCCTACGATATTTTTTCCGTGCGTCGCAAAGTGTTTAGTAACTACCATGAAACTCCTTCAGTCTTTTCACCTCCACTTGAAATTCTTTGTCAACTTCCTTAATTAACTCTCCGACTCCTTTACTCAATTCTTGTAATTGGTCCTGAGAAATCAGATGGCTTTGGTTAATCGCACGCGCAATTTGATTGATGTTATTTCCAATCCGTCTCAATTCAAAAACTAACTGGTCATAAGTATCAGTGTTAATCGTGACAAATGACATATTGGGATTAAGCAAAACTTTTCTGGCATAGACTGAGAAATTTTGACAATTGCTCTTAGCAATCCGTTCATTCAATTGGTGTAATTCTGGATCAGTTAGAAATACTTTTTTGAGATTGGTACGATAGCGATAAACCATTACATCCTCCTAACCCATATATTTTTCACGGAACTCACGACTGAGTGGCTGCACTTGATTCACTTCTGCAATCAATTCTTGAACGCAAGTCAATAAGATTGAGACGTGCTCTTGAGTCACTTGATGATTTTCTCTTGCGATAACCAGAACTTCATACACATCTCGACTAATCTGTTCAAACTTTTGAGACTGCCAAAGGGAGAACCAACTTTCAAAAATTCTATCCTGATAATTCTTTTTCAATAAATTTTGACGAAGAAATTCTGAGAAACTATCCACTTTTTGTTCCCTCATCATTTCTTTTATCTGTTTTTCTTCTTGTCTCGTGATTCTAAATTGCTTTCGGATTGACTTAATTTCTTGTCCCATTCTGATATCCCTTCAACATTCTACTTGTCTGACAGTGTAAGTCTACCTCACATTGTCAGTACGCTTCCTAAAGACCTCACTTGCTTCTTGTTCGGTCTTTGCGAGCTCAGATATTGTGTCCACAATATCCCAAAAATCATATCGCCAGCCTATCAAAACCTTCTAGTTTTGACAGCCAACGATAAGATAACTTGGTGGCTCCGCCCCCAAACCCCCATTGAAAAATCTTAACTAGATTTCTACATGCTTAGAAAAGTATAGCAGAGGATAATTGGAGAAGTTATCACATGAAAAAAGAGAGCAAAAGCTCTCATAACAATCCACTTAAACACTACAGAGTAGTTAAAAATTAGTAACTAATATTTTATATAATAAAGTAACTGGAGTTTTTATCTTATGTTTTCTAGTATTCATCTTAAAGAACGTAGAATATCCAATCTGAACTCTCTAATCTATTGAAAATCAATAGAGCTTCATACAACAAGTGGGAAATGAGGAAATCCGTTCCAAATCAAAAAAATCTTTCTACTCTTGCAAGAACACCTGATGTTCCAACAATCTATTTTAAATCAGAATACAAGATTATGCCCCCTATCTTCAGTTCTCTTCAAAAAATTAAGATAAGGTTGATGAGTACGCAGGGGAATTACTTCAAACACAATAATCACATGATAAGGTTGTGACACGTTTTCCTGTAGAAGTGTTCTATGATGTTTCTCTTTCTACTGGTCTTGGAGAATCTCTCTTTGATGAATAGTGGATGCTGCGCTCGAAAACTATCAACATCAATAATGATTATTTTGCCCTGAAACTCTTTGAGCTTGATACAATGGATAGTTTTCTTTCTAGTTCGCCACGAAAGAAAGCTACTGGATTTTGTCTCATTTTCTTTCCTCTCGTCAGTGTGTGAATATTGCAAGCTAAGGTACGGGCAAACTCCTCCTCACTATATCATAAAAACTCATTAAGCTACTATCCGATTTTCTGGTGTTTTCTAGTATGCTCTAAATACCATCCAAGTAGTCTCTGTAACGCTCCAGTTCTTCTAAAGTAGTCAACAGATAAATGTTAGTATTCACCATAGCAGACAAGTCTACACTCATCATTTCTCTCATCATCAAAGGGAATGTCTTGATAACGATAGAGACAAGATAGGAGACTTTGTTCCACATTTCTTGACAATCTTCATTTTTAAAGTTAATTCATAATCTTCAACCGGATTCAACATTTCTTCTTTCCCCACAATATCGACATAGGATACGTTGAACTTCTAGCAAATAGCACCTATCAGCTCAGTTGAAAGTGGACTTGTACCGTTCTAGTAACTACTAAGGCTATTACGTGAAATACCCCCAATTCATGCAAATTCTGGTTGTGTCATGTCATGTGTCTTTCGTAAAGATTTGATATGGTCTCCAATCAGGGCAATTTCTTTTTACTTGAAAATACTATCATATCATTTAGAATTTTAAAAAAGACTGATTCAAATTCATTAGGGGATATAGTTCTAAAATTGAAATTTTTCGTGCTAATCCTATGAAATCTCGATTTTCTAATAAATTTGTACTTATTTTCTTCAGACTATATAAATATCTCATTGTTGTAAGTTTGTAATTGACTCAAAAGTATTAGATATAATTTCAAAACAGTGTTTTAAGCTATAGTTGACCAATATCAGAGTTTGCTATTTAATGTTAAGTAAAAATTCATTATACAATTCAAGCTACTGAAGATGAATTTATGGTATACTAATGATAATAAATTGTTATCGGTAGGAGAGATATATTTTGGATAGAAAAAGTTTTATTACAAAAATAAGTGACTCTTTTAATGATGGAGAATTATCATTATTTTTAGGTGCAGGAAGTAGTTTAGATGCACATTTTCCAACTTGGAAAGAACTTCTAACCCCATGTGCCGAAAAATTAGGACTCGATATTAGTAGTATCACAGACTATTTTCAACTTGCTCAATATTTTATTAATGAGTATAGTGAGCGAGAATTATATTCACTAATAAATCATAAAATTAACAAATTTGATTATGAAAGCGAACTAATGAAAATAATTGTCCAAATTGGTTTCAAATCAATTTGGACAACTAATTTTGATAAAGTAATAGAGAAGAATTTTGAGTATCAAAAAATAAATATTAATAGTATTCATGATGAACAAGACTTAGGATCTGTTAGTTTGAAAAATAGAGTAAATATATTCAAGCTTAACGGAGATATAGGTAGTATTTCAAAAATTGTTATTTCAAAATCTGATATTGAAAACTATTACCTTAATCATGAGTTATTTTTAAGTTTTTTTCAAAGAGAGTTAGTTACTAATACTTTTTTATTTATTGGTTATAGTTTTACTGATGATATTGTTCTAAAATCTATTCAAAAGCTACATAGTTACATAGGTAAGAATAATAAAGCATTCTATACAATTATGATAGATAAGCCTGGGGATAAAAATTTTCAACTTTTTATAGATGATTTAGGAAAAAGGTACAACATAAAAGTTTTATTGGTCCAAACTCCCGAAGACATTAAAGAAATTTTGAGGGAAATAAAAGAAAAAACAATTAGTAAAAATATTTATATCTCAGGTAGTTTAGATGATGCACTAGAGGAGACTAGAGCATATAACCTTTCGAAATCTTTAGTCGAAAAACTAATTGACGGAGGATACAATATAGTTACTGGATTTGGAAAGAACATTGGCTATTACATTTCAGGTTCCAGCATACAAAAACTTTACTCAATTAATGAGGCTAATATTGAAAAACGTTTAATTATGCGACCATTCGCTCACGATATGAGTTTAGATGAGGATACGTCTTATAGACGAAATCTGATATCGGATACAAAGTTTACTATTGTTATGTATGGTCAGGCAATCAATAGTAAAGGTGACATTGTCACTTCTAGGGGTGTTTGGGAAGAAATTAAAATTTCGAAAGAACAAGGAAATTATATCATTCCAATTGCTAGCACTGGATTTGCTGCAGCAGAGTTAGGGGAGAAAATAAAATCAAGTATAACTGAATACCCTTATTTAGAAAATTATATTGAGAAATTATGTTCGGAAAATAGTCCAGACAAACTAGCGGAATTAGTATTACATATTATTGAAGAAATATCCTTCAATTTTATTGATTAATACCAGTATAATTGATTCCATACAAGCTATTTCTTTTAAAGTTGGTTGAATATTAAATTTAACTTTATTAAAAATGAAGCTACTACTATAATATGAAATATTATCATTAATATTGTATTTTTCTAAACAATATAAAATCAATGTATACAGCATTGTAATTCTAGTGCTAAAACAATTTTTATCAATATAATTATATTTATCAATAATAATATTGATAAATTTATCTGTTGTTATATTTTCTAAAGTCAGTAGATTTTTTATTTCTACTGACTTTAATTGTTCGTACAGTAAACGTTTTAGTATATCAATTGATAAATCATAGGTTCCGCTAGAAATATCAAGTTTCATTTCTCCATATATATACTTAGAAATCCAATTATATTTCTTAGGAATTTGGCTACTGGTTATCTCGCAAAGAATGGGAATAATTACTATTCCTTGATATTTATCAATTTTGGCTTTAATTGCATCTAATTCTAACACTGCTCCTGTACTTTGAAATAATTGTGTTGAAATAAAAAGTAAAAATATCTTAGATTGTTCTACTCCCTCTTCAATATTGACATAGTCACCGTCATCTCCTAGATACAGTTTTTCATAATCGTACCACACTTCAATACCTAAATTTTTTAAATGAAAATTTAGAGACTGAGCATAAACTAATCTATCTTTACCTGAAAAACAAAAAAATACCCTATCTTCCAAAATATATCTCTCCTACCGATAACAATTTATTATCGCTATACAAAGCACCCAAATAGGTTTATAATAGCATGATTATTGATAAAGGAGATTTTTATGGATTATAAACTTATTTCTACTTACTTAGATTATTGCAAAACTCATAAGCGTTTGAGTTCACACACGATTCGCGCTTATAAGAATGATCTTATGCAATTTTATAACTCAGACTATGATAATGTCGAATCCTATATAGAACAGTTGACACAATCTAACATAAAAACGAATACATTAAGAAGAAAAATTGCTTGTATGAAGGTGTTTTATAACTATCTAAAATACCAGAACATAATTGAAGAGAATCCCTTCAATCAATTGCGCTTTCAATTTAGAACTGAAAAAGTATTGCCTAAAACGATTTCGTATGACATTCTGAAAAGTATTTTTTTATATTTAGAGCAGAGAGTAGTTCTATCTAAAACTGATTATCAAAAACAACACGCTGAAAGAAATCTACTAATTATTTCACTTTTACTTTCAACAGGCATCAGAATTTCTGAACTTTGCCACATTCATCTCAAAGACATCAATCTGTCCAATAAGACACTCCATATTATAGGAAAGGGTAAGAAAGAACGTATCCTATTTTTAGGAGATCAAAAAACATTCAATTTATTAGAAACATATATAAATAAAACAAGAAATGAATCTAATGATTTCTTGTTCCCAGGGAAACATTCACTTAAACCATTGTCAGAGCAAAGTGTACGTCTAGTAATAAAGAGAATCGTTGAACAAAATAACTTTTCTAGAACTATTACACCGCATATGTTTAGACATAGCTTTGCGACAATGCTTCTAGATAGTGATGTAGATATTCGATATATTCAACAAATTCTTGGACACAGTTCTATATCAATCACACAAATCTATACTCACGTATCTCATTCAAAACAAAAAGAAATACTTAGTTCTTTTAATCCTGTATCAGCGATTCATTCTGAAATCGAGTAAGAGACATTTCTGAAGGTTACAATTTACTTCATCTTAAATTAATGTTTGTAGTTAGACTTTAGTTAATAGATTTTATACGCAACAAAAGTAAAAAGCATACAAAACTCCACTTTGAATCAGTATTTATACTATATTCCGTATTAAGAACTCTATAATTGTTTTTCTAAAATACAATCTTAAAATATCCTTAAATATAACAAAAAAAGTTTTGTCAAAAACAATTCCTAGATAAAATGAAGTAAATCTTCCCACAATAAAAGGCATAGTATCAAGTTATTTTCAACATCTGATACTATGCCTTTTTCTTATTTTTAAGACTCTTTGCCTATCATTTCACTTACTAGTAAGGTTCACAATAAGTTTAATCTTTGTCAGCAGATTGTTAGTATAGTAGATTGAAATAAGATGTGAACAAATCGATTAGGAAAGTCAAATTAATGTATAGAAAT
>NZ_JVLI01000109.1:0-2251 GCF_001072315.1 Streptococcus pseudopneumoniae
TGAGGTAAATAGAAAATATTGAGTTAACGGAAAATTCCGTTAGCTCTTTTTTGTATTTTGGGAAGAAAATATGTCAGATATTGCTTGAAAATTAGCTGAGATTTGATTATTAACAGAAAACACTGTTGTTAGAATAGTAGTGGAGGTAGAAAATGGATAACAATGATTTACTTTTTAGGAAACCACCTAACAGACTGGAAAAACTTATGGAGGATCATGGGGTTACTTTGAAAGAGGTTAGTGAAAATACGGGTATACCTATAACTACACTTTCTGGGTACAAAAAAAATCAGCGTACTCCTAAAAAAAATAATGCAGAGATACTTGCTAAGTATTTCGGTGTCTCGGTTGCTTATTTGATGGGGCTTGATGATGCTCCTAGTATTGATGGAAGTAAAAAGATGACTCCACTCCAGTCACTTGTTAAAAACAGTAAATTATCTCTTAAAGAAATAAGTGAGGCAACTGGTATAGGATACTCTACACTTGGAAATTACAACCAAGGAAGTAGAAGTCCGAATGCTAAAAATGCGCAATTACTATCAGAATATTTAGGAGTATCTATCCCATATCTACTTGGTTATGAAGAGAACTCTATGGCTAATAAACCAAACGCAACAATATTGATAGAGTTAGTTAAAGAACTTTATTCTATCAGTGAAAAAAGGGCAAAACTTCTACAGGAATACATAGAACTTGATAAAAAGGAAAGAGATATTATCAAACAGATAAAGGAAATAGTTCGATAATTTATTGATTGTCCCTTTAAAATAGAATTTCTCATTATACATTATGATATAGCTGTGAATAAATCACCATCAGCTGGTGATAAGAAAGGATAACCCAATGACAAGACAAGCGCAACAATCACGTGACCTAGTATTGAAAGAAATTATGAAGTCACAAAATATGACAAGAACGAGAGCACATTTAATTTTGAAAGAGCTAGAGGAATTTGGTTTGTTTCAGTTTTCTGATACTGGTCAGTTTTTGTTGAAAGTAGGTGTTTAGTATGAAGCGAATTTCTGCAAGCCAGATTCAATCAAGTGAAAGATTTTATAGAATACCAAAAATATTTGTTGAATCGCCACTTTATAAACCGATGAGTACAGATGCTAAATTTACATACGCTATCTTGAAAGACCGTTTTGAACTATCTCTTAGGAATAACTGGATTGATAAAAATGGAGATGTCTATCTGATTTATACAATTACTGAACTTCAAGAAATTTTAGGCTATGGTAATAAAAAAGTTATTAAACTAAAAAAAGAGCTCCAGGAATATGGCCTTTTAGAAGAGGTTCGACAAGGTTTGAATAAGCCTAATCTACTGTACTTGGGCAATATTGACTATCAAGTTCTCCCTGCTGAAGAAATTCACTCCAACCCATCGGCAATGGCGGAAATGTCAAAACGACACTTCCAAAAAAATCAAGGAAATGTTAGAACGACATGTCAAAAAATTTCGAAACGACACGCTAATGATACTGAGAATAACGAGACTGAATTATCTAACGATACTAATCGATACGAGGGCGAGTCATCTTTATCTGGTTTATCAATTTCTGAAGCATTTAAAATGGGGCAACATGGTTTTCTTTCTCCTCAACTAGTTCGGAAACTCAGTATGTTTGGAAAAGATGCAAAAATTCTTGAAAATAAAATCTATCAATCGAAACGTCAAGTTGAGAAGAATTACAACAACCTCTTAGCCGGTCAGGAAATTTATGGAGAGGTTTGGCTGCAAGATCTTGAACGTGAGCTTGATAAATTGATTTTCAAAATTAAAACAGGAGAGGCTGAAGGAAAACCAATCCAGAATGTTCCAGCCTACTTTTACAAAATGATGATTCGTTTTTGGAAGATGGCTCTACTCATCGAAAAAGAACAGGGATTTATGGAGGTATCAGCACAAAGTGAGTACGCTAGACAATACCCTGCTGAGTGTCCTAGTCTGATTGCCCATTATTATCCAGACAAACTATCAGAGATTAAACTGAATCACTATTTAGCTGAGTTGTCTAAGAACACCGAAACATGTTAAAAGAAAGAGAGTTGATTTTATGGAATTGTTTAATCATCAAGAGAGAATTAACAGAGGACAAGCTATGAAAGCTACACCTTCCCAACCAGTTCAAGAGATTGAAATGATTGTAGAATATTTTGATGAAACGCTAGACAGTTAGGTAAAGGAGATAGAATGAAGCATGTTGACGACAAATTATTGCTGGTTGCTAAAAAAATGTGTAGC
>NZ_JVLI01000110.1:0-3691 GCF_001072315.1 Streptococcus pseudopneumoniae
AAACAGTGTTTTGAGCAACCTGCGGCTAGTTTCCTAGTTTGCTCTTTGATTTTCATTGAGTATGAAACTAAATCTCAAACACTTAGTCCTTTTATTATACTGCAAGAAGATATAGTTTTCAATTATACTTTTTCTCTAACTAGCTATAGTCTATTTTTATATCCTAATGTAGAGAAAACAGCCCTAGGGACTGTTTTTCATTAATAATGCATCAGAACTTTGTAATCGTAGTCACCGATTTTTTCACGGCCATTCAATTCATCCAATTCAACAAGGAAGGCACAACCTGCTACAACACCACCAAGTTTTTCAATCATCTCGATAGTTGCCTTAACAGTTCCACCTGTTGCCAAGAGGTCATCTACGATAAGAACACGTTGACCTGGCTTGATGGCATCCGCGTGCATAGTCAAGGTATCAACACCGTATTCTTTTTCGTAGTCAGCAGAAATGACTTCGCGTGGCAGTTTACCTGGCTTACGAACAGGCGCGAAACCAATTCCCAACTCAAAGGCAACTGGACAGCCCACGATAAAACCACGAGCCTCAGGACCTACAATCATGTCGATTTTCTTGTCAGTAGCATACTGAACGATTTCACGAACAGCGTAGCTATAAGCATTTCCATCAGCCATCAAAGGACTGATATCACGGAAAGTAATACCTTCCTTCGGATAATTTTCAATTGTTGCAATGTAATCTTTTAAATTCATCTTTTTCTTTCTTTCAAAGTTTTTACTCTCTATTATAGCATATTTTTTAAGAAAGAAAAAAGGAAAAGTTAACTTCAATGATTATCTAACGATTTAACGATTTATGACTAGCCATAGCAATAAAGCCTAATTTCTTTTTATTCTTAGCGAACATTTTATACATAGTTAAAAACTGCTTTCTATTCTCCTTTTTACAAGCATTTACACAAATTTTCAAGGTTCCTAGCCAACCTTCGTCATAAATCATACCCGATAATTTCATTAATGTCATTTCACCAGTCAATACTTTCACATCACGATAACCTGATTCTATCATCACCTGTTCCCAACCATCTTGAGTTAAAGGACCTACATTTACATGAATTGCTTGTGATAATTCCTGTCTGACAGACTCTTTAGCTTCCTTAAGAAGCACATCATGTGTCAAGAGAAGACCTCCAGGTTTTAAAACCCTTAGATATTCCATTACACATTTTTTCTTAGCTTGATCGGCTTGCATAGTCAGCATAGCTTCATTTATAACAATATCAAAACTAGCATCTTCATAAGGAAGTTTCATTGCATTAGCTCTTTCAAAACTGATTAAATGGCCAACACCTGCCGTTTCAGCAGATTTTTTAGCCACTTCTAAAGCTTGAGCATCCATATCAACAGCAGTTATCTTACAACCAAAACGCTGTGCCAACTCAATTGCTGTAGTTCCCCTATTACACGCAACCTCTAGTATTCTCTTTTCTTTTGAAAATCCTCCTTCTGCAATTAACCAATCTGTAGCACGTTTTCCACCTGGACGTAAGCGTTTTTTCCCCAGTTTTGCTAAAAACTTATGACCTGCTTCTGACATTTGAACACCTCTGTTTTTTCTTCATTATAACATAAAATGATATTATCTGACAATTCTAATCTATTTTTTGATGAACTATAATCAAAAGCATACAAACCACCATGACTATAGTATAATACTCAATGAAAATCAAAGAGCAAACTAGGAAACTAGCCACAGGCTGTACTTGAGTACGGCAAGGCGACGTTGACGTTGTTTGAATTTGATTTTCGAAGAGTATAAATTTATTATTACCTCTCTAGTTCCAATTCAACTCCTCCCATCATTTACACATTCAGGTTACGACTATTTTTGTACTTTGGAATTGCCCTCATCTTCATCCGCTCTACGAACCTCCACCTTTCTGTTCGTAGAGCTATGATTTCGCTATCCCTTCCTCTGCCCGCTACCTCACGATAGTCAGGCTTGGGAATTGCTATTGGGTTCACCGGTAGCGGGTGCCCACGGAGGACTTACACCTCAGATATACGACATGCCCGTCGTACGCCAAAAAAAACGAGCACTTTCGTACTCGTTCTCTCTGTATAAACTACTGATTAAAGTGAGTTTACGTCAACTTTGATACCAACACCTTGAGTAGTTGTGATAGTCAAGTTTGTTACGTAAGTTCCTTTAGCTGTAGCTGGTTTTGCTTTTTGGATTGTTTCGTTGAAAGCTTTGAAGTTTTCAACCAATTTTTCAGCTTCAAATGATACTTTACCGATGATTGCTTGAACGTTACCTGCACGGTCAGCACGGTAAGTGATTTTACCACCTTTAGACTCTTCAACTGCTTTAGCAACATCCATTGTTACAGTACCAGTTTTAGGGTTTGGCATCAAGTTACGTGGTCCAAGGACACGTCCAAGACGTCCAACAAGAGCCATCATGTCAGGTGTAGCGATAACTACGTCGAAGTCCAACCATCCATCGTTGATTTTAGCAACAAGGTCATCTTCACCAACAAAGTCTGCACCAGCAGCTTTTGCTTCTTCAGCTTTTGCACCACGTGCGAAAACAAGAACGCGTGAAGTTTTACCAGTACCGTTTGGCAATACCATTGCTCCACGGATTTGTTGGTCAGCTTTTTTAACGTCGATGTTCAAGTTGTAAGCAACTTCTACAGTTGCGTCAAATTTTGCAAAGTTAGTTTCTTTTGCAAGTGCTACAGCTTCTTCTACGCTGTATGCTTTTGTGCTGTCGATTTTCTCAAGAGCAGCACGAAGTTGTTTGCTTTTTTTAGCCATTTTCTATTCTCCTTGTAAGTGGTTCAATCGATTTTCATCTCCCACGTCACTTCTCGAAATGATGAAGTCTTGCGGGTTTTCAGTCTATTATTTCTCTTTTCCTACGTCGTTAAGTTCCCTTGCTGTACCCAAGTACAAGCATCAGTCACTTGCCTAGTATGAAAAGCAACTAATAGACTGCTGTGAGATTTTCTACTGTGTTATTGATTAGTCAACAACAGTGAATCCCATAGAACGAGCAGTACCTTCGATCATACGCATTGCAGACTCTACGTTTGCTGCGTTCAAATCTGGCATCTTAGTTTCTGCAATTTCTTGTACTTGCGCACGAGTAACTGTAGCAACTTTAGTTTTGTTAGGTGTACCTGATCCTTTTTCAACACCTGCAGCTTTTTTCAAAAGAACAGCAGCTGGTGGTGTTTTAGTGATGAAAGTAAATGATTTATCTTCGTAAACTGAGATAACAACTGGAATGATCATACCAGCTTGGTCAGCTGTACGAGCGTTGAACTCTTTTGTGAATCCCATGATGTTGATACCAGCTTGACCAAGAGCAGGTCCAACTGGTGGAGCTGGTGTAGCTTTACCAGCAGGGATTTGCAATTTTACAAGTTTTTCGACTTTTTTAGCCATTTTTAAATCCTCCTTTGTGGTTTTGGCGGTAATTAGAGATTTTTACCTCCCACAAGTATGCTTTTCACATACCCATCTATTATACACTATTTATCTGAAATTGCAAGAGAAAAGTTTATTTTTTATACTCAATGAAAATCAATGAAAATCAAAGAGCAAACTAGGAAGCTAGCCGCAGGCTGCTCAAAGTACAGCTTTGAGGTTGCAGATAAAACTGACGAAGTCAGTAACCATACCTACGGTAAGGCGACGCTGACGTGGTTTGAAGAGATTTT
>NZ_JVLI01000111.1:0-604 GCF_001072315.1 Streptococcus pseudopneumoniae
TGTAGATAATGATATGGCTGGCCATAAATTTATAACTAGTCTGCAGGAAAAGGGGATTCCAGTACAGATTGCGATTCCACCTATCCTTCAGAGAGACCAGGAGAAGGAAGATTGGAATGACTTTCTGAAGGGAGGGAATAACACTCCTAAAGAGTTAGCACATGTTTATACAGTAGATGAAAAGTCCTGGCATTATCAGGGCTTTTTTGAGAAGGAAATAGCTCTTGGAAAAGCGCAAGAGCTAACTGCAGATGATGTAAAAGCCTTTGTGTCAGATAGACAATTGACAAGGGAAGAAGTCCGTCAAGAATATACAAGGATTGTCGTTCAAGAGAAAGAAAGGAAACATACTATGTTGGAAGTACATGAAGCAGGTACAGACTTTATCACCAAACTATGGAAGAAGAAAATCCCAGTTGTCGATGCAAAACCACCAAAACGTGAAGGTCAGGAGAAGACAGACTGGAATGATGCCTTGAGAACCCAGAATCAACAGTCATTAGTTGATTTATCAGCTGTATCGGTAGAAAATGAAAAATCTTTTAATAATCCATTAGAGCTAGTTTGGGAATTACATGGAAAATGGAGAGATGAATTAGCAGAA
>NZ_JVLI01000112.1:0-50223 GCF_001072315.1 Streptococcus pseudopneumoniae
CAAGCGGTAAGGCAAGGGACTTTGACTCCCTCATGCGTTGGTTCGAATCCAGCTACCCCAGTTCTTAGGTAATAATCAAGATAAAAAGCAAAATATCTTAGGGTATTTTATTTTTATAATTGAAAGACGTGAACGATATGAACATGTCCTTGCGGGTGCTTAGGAAAAAAATTATAAGTATGTCAAGTTTAAGAAAAACTTGATTGTTGGAGGATTTTTTAGATGAACGAATTTGAAGATTTGCTAAATAGCGTTAGCCAAGTTGAGACTGGTGATGTTGTTAGTGCTGAAGTATTGACAGTTGATGCGACTCAAGCTAACGTTGCAATCTCTGGAACTGGTGTTGAAGGTGTCTTGACTCTTCGCGAATTGACAAACGATCGCGATGCAGATATCAATGACTTTGTTAAAGTAGGAGAAGTATTGGATGTTCTTGTACTTCGTCAAGTAGTTGGTAAAGATACTGATACAGTTACATACCTTGTATCTAAAAAACGCCTTGAAGCTCGCAAAGCATGGGACAAACTTGTTGGTCGCGAAGAAGAAGTTGTTACTGTTAAAGGAACTCGTGCCGTTAAAGGTGGACTTTCAGTAGAATTTGAAGGTGTTCGTGGATTTATCCCAGCTTCAATGTTGGATACTCGTTTCGTACGTAACACTGAGCGTTTTGTAGGTCAAGAATTTGACGCTAAAATCAAAGAAGTTGATGCTAAAGAAAACCGCTTCATCCTTTCACGTCGTGAAGTTGTTGAAGCAGCTACAGCAGCAGCTCGCGCTGAAGTATTCGGTAAATTGGCTGTTGGTGATGTTGTAACTGGTAAAGTTGCTCGTATCACAAGCTTCGGTGCTTTCATTGACCTTGGTGGTGTTGACGGATTGGTTCACTTGACTGAATTGTCACATGAACGTAACGTATCACCAAAATCAGTTGTAACTGTTGGTGAAGAAATTGAAGTGAAAATCCTTGATCTTAACGAAGAAGAAGGACGTGTATCACTTTCACTTAAGGCAACAACACCTGGACCATGGGATGGCGTTGAGCAAAAATTGGCTAAAGGTGATGTAGTAGAAGGAACAGTTAAACGTTTGACTGACTTCGGTGCATTTGTTGAAGTGTTGCCAGGTATCGATGGACTTGTTCATGTATCACAAATTTCACACAAACGCATTGAAAATCCAAAAGAAGCTCTTAAAGTTGGTCAAGAAGTTAAAGTTAAAGTTCTTGAAGTTAACGCAGATGCAGAGCGCGTATCACTTTCTATCAAAGCTCTTGAAGAGCGTCCAGCTCAAGAAGAAGGACAAAAAGAAGAAAAACGTGCTGCTCGTCCACGTCGTCCAAAACGTCAAGAAAAACGTGATTTCGAACTTCCAGAAACACAAACAGGATTCTCAATGGCTGACTTGTTCGGTGATATCGAACTTTAATCAAATTGAAAATTCATAAAATCCTTTGTTTTCTAAACAAGGGATTTTTCTTTTGTCTGTAAGCCTTTTTTGATATAATAGTTCTATGTTAGAATCAGAAAAACAATCACGTTATCAAATGTTAAATGAGGAGCTCTCTTTTTTATTGGATGGTGAAACCAATGTTTTGGCTAATCTTTCCAACGCCAGCGCTCTTCTAAAATCACGCTTTCCTAATACCGTATTTGCAGGCTTTTATCTGTTCGATGGAAAGGAATTGGTTTTAGGTCCTTTCCAAGGAGGTGTTTCCTGCATCCGTATCTCACTAGGCAAGGGTGTTTGTGGTGAGGCAGCACACTTTCAGGAAACTGTTCTGGTTGGTGATGTAACAACTTATCCCAACTATATTTCTTGTGATAGTCGAGCTAAAAGTGAAATTGTTGTGCCGATGATAAAGAATGGTCAATTGCTTGGAGTTCTGGATCTGGATTCTTCAGAGATGGATGATTATGGTGCTATGGATCGAGATTATTTGGAACAATTTGTTGCTATTTTGCTTGAAAAGACAGAATGGGACTTTACAATGTTTGGGGAGAAAGCCTAATGTATCAAGCACTTTATCGAAAATATAGAAGTCAAAACTTCTCCCAGTTGGTTGGACAGGAAGTTGTGGCTAAGACTCTTAAACAAGCAGTGGAGCAAGAGAAAATAAGTCATGCCTATCTTTTTTCTGGTCCACGGGGAACGGGAAAAACCAGTGTAGCCAAGATTTTTGCCAAAGCTATGAACTGTCCAAATCAAGTGGGTGGTGAACCTTGTAATAACTGCTATATTTGTCAAGCAGTGACAGATGGTAGTTTAGAAGATGTCATTGAAATGGATGCTGCCTCTAATAACGGGGTGGATGAAATCCGTGAAATTCGTGATAAATCTACCTATGCGCCTAGCCTTGCTCGTTATAAGGTTTATATCATAGATGAGGTTCACATGCTGTCTACAGGGGCTTTTAATGCCCTCCTAAAGACGCTGGAAGAGCCAACACAGAATGTAGTTTTTATTTTAGCCACTACTGAATTGCACAAGATACCTGCCACTATTTTATCGCGTGTCCAACGTTTTGAATTTAAATCGATTAAGACACAGGATATTAAGGAACATATCCACTATATCTTAGAAAAAGAAAATATTAGCTCTGAACCAGAGGCTGTGGAAATTATTGCCAGACGAGCTGAAGGTGGAATGCGAGACGCCTTGTCTATTTTGGATCAAGCCCTGAGTTTGACACAGGGAAACGAGCTGACGACTGCCATCTCTGAAGAAATTACTGGCACAATTAGTCTGTCAGCCTTGGATGATTATGTGGCTGCCTTATCTCAGCAGGATGTTCCTAAAGCCTTAGCTTGCTTAAATCTTCTCTTTGAGAATGGTAAGAGCATGACTCGTTTTGTGACCGACCTTTTGCACTATTTAAGAGATTTGTTAATTGTTCAAACAGGTGGAGAAAACACTCATCATAGTCCAGTCTTTGTGGAGAATTTGGCAATTCATCAAGAAAATTTGTTTGAAATGATTCGCTTGGCGACAGTCAGTTTAGCAGATATTAAGTCTAGTTTGCAGCCCAAGATTTATGCTGAGATGATGACTATCCGTTTGGCAGAGATTAAGCCTGAACCAGCTCTTTCTGGGGCAGTTGAACATGAAATTTCTGCATTGAGACAGGAAATTGCGCGTCTTAAACAAGGACTCGCAAATGTAGGAACTGTACCCAAGCCAACAAGTTCAGCACCTAGTCGCCCAGTAGCAGGTACGACAGCCTATCGTGTGGATCGCAATAAAGTTCAATCTATCCTACAAGAGGCCGTTGAAAATCCTGATTTAGCACGTCAAAACCTGACTCGCTTACAGAATGCCTGGGGAGAGGTAATTGAAAGTCTTGGAGGCCCTGATAAGGCTTTGCTAGTTGGTTCTCAACCGGTTGCGGCCAATGAACACCATGCTATTCTTGCTTTTGAGTCTAACTTCAATGCTGGTCAAACCATGAAACGGGATAATCTCAACACCATATTTGGCAATATCCTCAGTCAGGCAGCAGGTTTTTCACCTGAGATTTTAGCCATTTCCATGGAGGAATGGAAAGAAGTTCGCGCAGCCTTTTCAGCTAAAGCTAAATCTTCTCAAACTGAAAAAGAAGCAGAAGAAAGTCTGATACCAGAAGGATTTGAATTTTTGGCTGATAAAGTGAAGGTAGAGGAAGACTAAAGAAAGATTTCATGATACAATAAGTTTATGAATAGACAACAATTTATTATCATCGCGCTGTTTACAGCTGCTGAGACCTATTTTTTCAATGAAGCTTGGATGACTGGTCGTTATATTATGGCAGCCTTTTGGGCCATTTTGCTCTTTAGAAATTTCCGAGTCAGTTATTTGATGGGCAAGATTGTAGATGTTATTGACCAGCATTTGAAAGGAAAAGACTAGTTCTCAGCTTCTAGACAAAATCAAAGCCTTTTAGGCTTTTTTTTGTTATACTATAAAAGTATATTTATTGACCTTTTACTGTATTTTCTAGGGAAATTAAGTATGTTTCTAGTAAGTACTGTAAAGGCCTTGAAAAAGAAAGGAACTATCATGTCAGTATTAGAGATCAAAGATCTTCACGTTGAGATTGAAGGAAAAGAAATTTTAAAAGGGGTTAACCTGACCCTGAAAACAGGAGAAATCGCTGCTATCATGGGACCAAATGGTACTGGTAAATCAACTCTTTCTGCCGCTATCATGGGGAACCCTAACTATGAAGTTACCAAAGGTGAAGTCTTGTTTGATGGCGTAAACATCCTTGAGTTGGAAGTGGACGAGCGTGCGCGTATGGGACTTTTCCTTGCTATGCAATACCCATCAGAAATTCCTGGTATTACTAATGCTGAGTTTCTTCGTGCAGCTATGAATGCTGGTAAAGAAGACGATGAGAAGATTTCAGTTCGTGAGTTTATCACTAAATTGGATGAGAAGATGGAATTGCTCAACATGAAAGAAGAAATGGCTGAGCGTTACCTCAACGAAGGTTTCTCTGGTGGTGAGAAAAAACGTAATGAGATTCTTCAACTTTTGATGTTGGAGCCAACATTTGCCCTTTTGGATGAGATTGACTCTGGTCTTGATATTGACGCTCTTAAAGTTGTTTCTAAAGGTGTTAATGCCATGCGTGGTGAAGGTTTTGGTGCTATGATTATCACTCACTACCAACGTCTTTTGAACTACATCACACCTGATGTGGTACACGTCATGATGGAAGGTCGTGTTGTCCTTTCAGGTGGTCCAGAATTGGCTGCGCGTTTGGAACGTGAAGGATACGCAAAACTAGCTGAAGAACTTGGCTACGACTACAAGGAAGAATTGTAATTCCCTCGTATCTTTTAGGAGAAGTAAATGACTAAAGAAAATATTAAACTTTTTTCAGAAATGCACGCTGAACCAAGCTGGTTGGCTGATCTCCGTCAAAAAGCTTTTGACAAGATTGAGACTTTGGAATTACCAGTTATTGAGCGTGTCAAATTCCACCGTTGGAATCTGGGTGATGGAACGATTACAGAAAGTGAGCCATCAGCAAATGTTCCAGATTTCACAGCTTTAGATAATCACTTGAAGTTGGTGCAAGTAGGAACTCAAACAGTTTTTGAACAAACACCAGTTGAGTTAGCTGAACAAGGTGTTATCTTCACAGACTTTCACTCAGCTTTAGAAGAAATTCCAGAGCTTATTGAGGAATTCTTCATGTCATCTGTTAAGTATGACGATGACAAATTAGCAGCCTACCATACTGCTTATTTCAATAGTGGTGCCGTTCTCTACATTCCTGATAACGTGGAAATTGCTGAACCAATTGAAGGAATTTTCTATCAAGACAGCGATAGCAATGTGCCATTTAACAAGCATATTCTGATCATTGCAGGTAAAAACTCTAAAATCAGCTACCTCGAGCGTTTAGAGTCACGCGGTGAAGGAAGTGCTAAAGCAACTGCTAATATCACAGTAGAAGTCATTGCTCGTTCAGGTGCTCAAGTGAAGTTTGCGGCGATCGACCGTCTAGGTGAAAACGTCACTGCCTACATTAGCCGTCGTGGTAAATTAGGCAACGATGCAAGCATTGACTGGGCAATCGGTGTCATGAACGAAGGAAACGTCGTTGCTGACTTTGATAGCGATTTGATTGGTAACGGTAGCCATGCTGACCTGAAAGTGGTAGCTCTTTCAGGTGGCCGTCAGGTGCAAGGGATTGATACTCGTGTAACAAACTATGGTTGCAACTCAATCGGAAATATCCTCCAACATGGGGTTATTCTTGAAAAAGCAACTTTGACCTTCAATGGTATTGGCCACATTATCAAGGGTGCTAAGGGAGCAGATGCGCAACAAGAGAGCCGTGTTCTCATGCTTTCAGATCAGGCACGTTCAGATGCCAATCCAATTCTTTTGATTGATGAAAATGACGTAACTGCAGGACATGCGGCTTCTATCGGTCAGGTAGATCCAGAAGATATGTATTACCTCATGAGCCGTGGCTTGGATAAGGCAACTGCAGAACGCTTGGTTGTTCGTGGTTTCCTTGGATCTGTTATCGTTGAGATTCCAGTCAAGGAAGTTCGTGATGAAATGATTGCAACTATCGAAGAAAAATTGTCAAAACGCTAAGGGGTAGCCTATGTTAGATGTAGAAGCGATTCGCAAGGATTTTCCAATTTTAGACCAGATTGTCAACGACGAACCTCTGGTCTATCTGGACAATGCTGCGACGACACAAAAACCACTAGCAGTACTGGAAACAATCAACCGCTACTATGAGCAGGACAATGCCAATGTTCACCGTGGTGTTCATACCTTGGCAGAGCGTGCGACAGCCTCCTATGAAGCTGCTCGTGAAACCATTCGTAAGTTTATCAATGCAGGGTCTACAAAGGAAGTTCTCTTTACTAGAGGAACGACAACCAGTCTGAACTGGGTAGCTCGTTTTGCTGAGGAGATTTTGACTGAGAGAGATCAAGTTTTGATTTCTGTCATGGAACACCATTCCAATATCATTCCATGGCAGGAAGCCTGCCGTAAGACTGGAGCGGAGCTTGTCTATGTCTATCTCAAGGACGGTGCCTTGGATATTGATGACTTGCGAGTTAAATTGACTGATAGAGTCAAGTTTGTCTCCCTAGCTCACGCCTCAAATGTTCTTGGTGTCGTCAATCCAATCAAAGAAATCACTCAAATGGCCCACCAAGTGGGAGCCATCATGGTGGTGGATGGAGCTCAATCTACACCTCATATGAAGATTGATGTTCAGGACTTGGATGTGGACTTCTTTGCCTTTTCGGGTCACAAGATGGCTGGTCCGACTGGTATCGGTGTTCTTTACGGTAAAGAAAAGTATCTGGAGCAAATGTCACCCCTTGAATTTGGCGGTGAGATGATTGATTTTGTCTATGAGCAATCGGCTAATTGGAAGGAATTGCCTTGGAAATTCGAGGCAGGAACTCCCAATATGGCAGGTGCAATCGGACTTGCTGCGGCAGTGGATTATCTGGAAACGATTGGTATGGATGCCATTGAAGCTCATGAACAGGAATTGATTGCCTATGTCTTTCCGAAATTACAGGCGATTGAAGGACTGACCATTTATGGTTCACAGGACTTGGCTCAACGTTCAGGTGTCATTGCTTTTAACCTAGGCGACCTTCATCCTCACGACCTTGCAACGGCTTTGGATTATGAAGGTGTGGCAGTTCGTGCGGGTCACCACTGTGCGCAACCCTTGCTCCAGTATTTGGATGTTCCAGCAACAGCTCGTGCAAGTTTTTATATCTACAATACCAAGGCAGATTGCGACAAGCTAGTCGATGCCTTACAAAAGACAAAGGAGTTTTTCAATGGCACTTTCTAAACTAGATAGCCTTTATATGGCAGTGGTAGCAGACCATTCGAAAAATCCACATCACCAAGGGAAGTTAGAAGACGCTGAGCAAATCAGTCTCAACAATCCGACCTGTGGAGATGTCATCAAACTCTCTGTCAAGTTTGATGTAGATGACCGTTTGGAAGATATCGCTTTTCTAAACTCGGGTTGTACTATCTCAACTGCCTCTGCAAGCATGATGACAGATGCCGTTTTAGGCAAGACCAAGCAAGAAATTCTAGAACTTGCAACCATTTTTTCTGAAATGGTTCAAGGGCAAAAAGATGAGCGTCAAGATCAACTTGGAGATGCAGCTTTCTTATCAGGCGTTGCCAAATTTCCTCAACGAATCAAGTGTGCAACCCTAGCTTGGAACGCCCTGAAGAAAACAATTGAAAATCAAGAAAATCAGTAAGACAATTTTCTTTTGTCTTATGAATCAGTAGAAATGAAGAATGAAAGAAAGGATATTATGGCTGAAGAAAGAGTAGAACCAAAACCAATTGATCTTGGTGAATATAAATTTGGTTTCCATGACGATGTAGAGCCTGTCCTATCGACAGGAAAAGGATTGAACGAAGATGTCATTCGCGAATTATCAGCTGCTAAGGGAGAACCTGAGTGGATGTTAGAGTTCCGTTTGAAGTCTTATGAAACCTTTAAAAAAATGCCCATGCAAACTTGGGGAGCAGACTTGTCAGAGATTGATTTTGATGACTTGATCTACTACCAAAAACCATCTGATAAACCAGCTCGTTCATGGGATGACGTTCCTGAAAAAATCAAGGAAACCTTTGAACGTATTGGGATTCCAGAAGCTGAGCGTGCTTATCTAGCTGGTGCTTCTGCCCAGTACGAGTCAGAAGTGGTTTACCACAATATGAAGGAAGAGTTTGAGAAGTTAGGTATCATCTTTACAGATACGGATTCTGCTCTCAAAGAATACCCAGACTTGTTTAAACAATACTTCGCTAAGTTGGTACCGCCGACAGATAACAAGTTGGCTGCCCTTAACTCAGCAGTATGGTCAGGTGGAACCTTTATCTACGTACCAAAAGGGGTCAAGGTGGATATTCCACTTCAAACTTACTTCCGTATCAACAACGAAAATACTGGTCAGTTTGAACGTACTTTGATTATCGTTGATGAAGGAGCAAGTGTCCATTATGTAGAAGGATGTACAGCGCCAACTTATTCAAGTAACAGCTTACATGCTGCCATCGTAGAAATTTTTGCCTTGGACGGAGCTTACATGCGTTATACAACCATCCAAAACTGGTCTGATAACGTCTATAACTTGGTAACAAAGCGTGCTAAGGCTCAAAAGGATGCCACTGTTGAGTGGATTGATGGAAACTTGGGTGCCAAAACAACTATGAAATACCCATCTGTTTACCTTGATGGAGAAGGGGCGCGTGGAACCATGCTTTCTATTGCCTTTGCCAATGCTGGACAACACCAGGATACTGGAGCTAAGATGATCCACAACGCTCCACATACAAGCTCGTCTATCGTGTCTAAATCCATCGCTAAAGGTGGAGGAAAGGTTGACTACCGTGGACAAGTCACCTTTAACAAGAACTCTAAGAAATCTGTTTCTCACATCGAGTGTGACACCATTATCATGGATGACTTGTCAGCATCAGATACTATTCCATTTAATGAAATTCACAACTCGCAAGTCGCTTTGGAACACGAAGCCAAGGTTTCTAAGATTTCAGAAGAACAACTCTATTATCTCATGAGCCGTGGATTGTCAGAATCTGAGGCAACTCAGATGATTGTTATGGGATTTGTAGAACCCTTTACAAAAGAGCTTCCAATGGAATATGCAGTTGAGCTGAACCGCTTGATTAGCTATGAAATGGAAGGGTCAGTTGGATAAAATTTGTTTTTAGATTTACCCCCAATCAAGGATTTTGAAGATGAACTTGTAACAAAAAGAGACTGAGAAAAAATATTTTAAGAACAGAAAATGCATGATATCAGGTGCCAAAAAAACTTGATATTATGCGTTTTATTGTGGGAAGATTTATTCTATTCTCTCATGAAATAGAGTTTTTTCCTAAGCGCTTTTGATTTTTGATATAGTTTTGTGAGGACGAAGTAAGACAATATATAAAATAGTCAGTTCAAGCTATGATATAGTTGCTTAGTTTTAAATAAGCATCTTATAATAAAGCTATGGTATATAGTACAGATTTTAAACAGTGAGCATTAGATTATATCAAAGAGAGATACAGCTATGTCGAGGTAGCTAAAATTTTTGATGTTGGCGACAGAACTCTCTTCACATGGGAAAAGAAAGACGTGAACAAGGATATTTAGAGCGGAAAAAGTGAGTCGTCAAAAAGCGAAAGATTCCTTTAGAGGAATTGAAAGCCTTTGTAGAGGCTCATTCAGACGCTTTTTTACGGGGAATTGCGGCACATTTTGGTTGTGCTGTTCCTTCAGTATGGGTAGATTTAAAGCAGATTCATATCACTTAAAAAAAAGACGACTAGCTTTAAGGAACAAGATCCTGAGAAAGTCGCTGAATTTCTTGATATTTTAGATGACCTTAAAGATTTACCAGTCGTATATATTGACGAAACGGGAATCGACCGCTACCTCTATCGTCCTTATGCACGGGCTTCTAGAGGGGAGAAAGTCTATGAAAAGATTAGAGGACTTCAATTGTTGCAGGACAAGTAGATGGAGAGTTTATAGCTCCCATGATTTACAAGGAAAGTATGACGAGCGATTTCTTTGTGGAGTGGTTCAAAACTCAACTTCTAGCTGCTTTGAAGACAACTGATGTCATTGTCATGGACAATGCTAGTTTTCATCCTAAGAACATCTTGGATGAACTGTGCATCCAAGATAGACACTTTTTCTTACCTCTACCACCTCATTCACCAGATTTGAATCCTATTGAGCAAGTTTGAGATATTTTGAAGAAGAAAGTGACTGATTTATTAAGGGAAGTCCCAAATATTTTTGAATGTTTGGAACGCTTTTTTAAAACTAGATGACTATAATTATAAAATGCTTATTGATTTTGATTTAAAATGAGTCAAAAAGCCGTTGCACAACGGTTTTTTGTTATAATTAAATGAAGAATGTAGAATAAAAGGAGAAAACCATGACATTTGAAGAAATTCTGCCTGGATTAAAGGATAAGAAAAAATATGTACGAACTGGTTGGGGAGGTGCTGAAAACTATGTCCAACTTTTTGACACTATCGAGCAAAATGGGGTTGCACTTGAAGTGACACCTTATTTCCTAATCAACGTTTCTGGGGAGGGAGAAGGTTTTTCCATGTGGAGTCCGACACCTTGTGATGTTTTGGCGACGGATTGGGTAGAAGTGCATGACTAGACGTGTATTGATTACGGGAGTGAGTTCAGGTATCGGATTGGCTCAGGCTCGCCTTTTTTTAGAGAAGGGCTATCAAGTTTATGGAGTTGACCAAGGTGAAAATCCAGTTTTAGATGGTGATTTCTACTTTTTACAGAGAGATTTGACCTTGGACTTGGAACCTGTTTTTGATTGGTGTCCTCGGGTTGATGTTTTGTGCAATACTGCGGGAGTTTTGGATGATTATAAACCACTTTTGGAACAAACAGCGCAGGAAATTCAAGAAATTTTTGAAATTAACTACGTTACTCCAGTAGAGTTGACTCGCTATTATTTGACCAAAATGTTGGAGAATAAAAAAGGATCCATTATCAATATGTGTTCCATTGCTTCAAATCTAGCAGGAGGTGGTGGTCACGCCTATACTTCATCTAAGCATGCTTTGGCTGGATTTACCAAGCAGTTGGCTCTAGACTATGCTGAAACCGGGATTCAGGTATTTGGTATCGCTCCAGGAGCAGTCAAGACAGCTATGACTGCTGCGGACTTTGAGCCAGGTGGATTGGCTGCCTGGGTTGCTAGTGAAACACCAATCAAGCGCTGGATTGAACCAGAGGAAGTGGCAGAAGTCAGTCTCTTTTTGGCCAGTGGAAAGGCATCTGCCATGCAGGGACAAATTCTGACAATAGATGGTGGCTGGTCTTTGAAGTAGGAGGGGTTGGATGGAAATCAAAAAACACTTTGGAGTCTATGCTGTTTGCTTTGAAAATGGCAAGTTACTCTGCATTGAAAAAATGAGAGGTCCCTATCAACATCGTTATGATCTACCTGGTGGTAGTCAACAACTTGGTGAAGGGCTGACGGAAACGCTGATTAGAGAAGTTATGGAAGAGACGGGATATACTGTTAGAAGCTACTCCAATCCTCGAATTTACGATGTTTTTGCCAGGGAAGAGTTAAAAAATTTTATGGTTCACCATATCATGGCCTTTTATGATATTGAGATAAACGAGGAGGCACCTCAAGTTACGATTTCTGAAGCTGTTTCTAATAGTGCGAACGACTCTCATGGATATATTTGGAAGGATATTCAAGAAATCACAGAAGAAAATGCATCGCCATTAGTCTTGAAAGTTAAGTCTGAATTATTAGGATTCCCAGAATTGGACAAGACCTTGTATATGAATTGGAAGGTGAAGAAGGGGGATAATGGAACTATTTAAAACATGGAAGAAAAATATGGTTCTCTATGGTCTTAAATCTCAAATCGGAACTGTCTACCGAAACAGTGATAGGACAACAAGCTTTTATGATGTTGGGAACTTTTTATACCTAGCAGGGGAGTTGAATTCCAAATTTTGGGAAGATTTTGTTAGGAAATATGGTTTAGATTATAAGATTATTATTTCAGAAAATACCAATTGGCAAGATTTTCTGCATCGGAAAGTGGGGCTAATTTCTTTTACTCGCTATTCTTTTAAAGATAAGGCAAATTTTCAAGTTGAATTTCTAAATAATTTAGTTAGTCAGTTAGAGGAAGGTTACAATATTGTACCTATTGATAATCATATTTATGACTGCTTTTCTGAGGAAGAATGGTCACAAGATTTACAGGGAGATTTTGAGCACTATCAGGATTTTGATTTAAAAGGTGGATTTGGCTTTGTTATTCTTAAAAATAAAGAACTGATTGCTGGGATTTCCTCAGGGCTAGTTTACCAAGGGGCAGTTGAAGTGGAAGTTGCAACTAGACCAAACCAACAAGGAAATGGATTTGCTAAAAAGCTTGGTGCTGCAATGATTCTAGAGAGTTTAAATAGAGATATGTTTCCTCTTTGGGATGCTCATAATGAGGCTTCCAAAAAAGTAGCAGAATTTTTAGGATATGAGATAGTTGAACCCTATGAAGCTTTTGAACTAGAGGAAAGTGTCGTATAATGATATCTGGTATTGTATCTTTTAAGACGAGGTGAATGGACATGCAAAACCAACTAGCTCTGAGTGGAGAAAAAATTGTTGAAAAAATTTATCCTCAACTATTACACCACGTCGGTATGATTAGAGGCGAATATTTGGTGAGAGAGCTAAATCAAAACATCCTGTTACCAAGTTGTCAGCAATTTGTAAAAGATTATCTAGGCACTATTTGCTCCTTGTACTCGGATGAAGATGTCTGGTATCGTTTTTCAGAATTAACGAATACAGAAGTTAATTGTTTAGAGGGGACTAAAGAATATTTTGATGAAAATCACCCCCTATTTGGATATAGAGGAACTAGGCGTTTATTAGTGTGTCCAGATGAATTTCAGGCTGAGGCAAATGTCGTTACAGAAGTTTATCAAAATCATCCCAATCTGTCTCTTATTTTTCCTTTTGTCAATGATGCTGAGCAGTTAAAGCAAGTTATTACAGTATTACGTCAGTATGGCTTTACTGGGAAAATCGGCACAATGATTGAATTGCCGTCAGCTTATTTTGACTTAGACAGGATACTGGAAACGGGCATTTCAAAGATTGTAGTTGGAATGAATGATTTGACTTCTTTTGTTTTTGCGACTGTGAGAAACAGTCAATGGCATGATATGGAAAGTCCAATAATGTTAGATATGCTAAGAGATATGCAGGATAAAGCAAGGATGAAAAAGATTGACTTTGCTGTAGCAGGATATCTGAATGTTTCTTTCTTACAAAAAATGAATCAGATGGATATCGAATGCGTTATTCACTACAGTTCTATTCCAGATATTTTTAATTTAGAGATTGACCATCCAGACCATCTCAAACACATAAAAGAAGAAAGTAAAAAATTACAAAGGAGCACCCATGACACCGCAAGAAATGTGGAATGCATACAAGCAAATCAATCCTTCTATCGGAGATGAAATCGATGCTTGGGCTTTTGGAGAGGAATCAGACCTTTTAGCGGATTTGGTTTTAAAAGGCGAAAAAACAACAACAGCTTCAGCCTACGATCTCTACGCACTAGAAGGCGAATCTCTTCCGCAAGAAGGGACATTTGATGTCATTTTAGACAGTCAAAATCAGGCTGTCTGCATTGTCGAAATTACAAGGGTTTCCGTTCAGCCCTTCAATCAAGTTTCTGCGCAACATGCCTATAAGGAAGGTGAGGGAGACAAATCTCTGACCTATTGGCGTCAGGTTCACGAGGACTTTTTCACAGACTGTTTGGGTGAAGCAGGACTAACTTTTACACCTGATAGTAAGGTTGTTTTAGAAGAATTTCGTAAGGTCTACCCACTGTAGACTGTTAGACGGAAGAAAGTTTTGGAAATTACCGTCCAATCCTTTTTTCTTAAACAAAAAATGATATAATAAGTTTGTTTGAAGAAGAGTAGCAACTCTTAAACTTAGAATAGGAGAAAACTATGCAAGCAGTTGAACATTTTATTAAGCAATTTGTTCCTGAACATTATGATTTATTTTTAGACTTGAGTTGTGAGACCAAGACTTTTTCAGGAAAGGTGACTATTAGTGGTCAAGCACAGAGTGACCGCATTTCCCTTCATCAAAAAGACTTGGAAATCGCTTCTGTAGAAGTTGCAGGGGAAGCTCGCCCATTTACAGTTGACCATGACAATGAAGCCCTTCATATTGAACTTGCGGAAGCAGGTCGAGTTGAATTGGTTATCGCTTTCTCAGGAAAAATTACAGACAACATGACAGGGATTTACCCTTCTTATTACACAGTTGATGGAGTCAAGAAGGAAGTCTTGTCTACTCAGTTCGAGAGCCATTTTGCGCGAGAAGCTTTCCCATGTGTGGATGAGCCAGAAGCCAAAGCAACTTTTGATCTAGCTCTTCGTTTTGACCAAGCTGAAGGTGAATTGGCCTTGTCTAACATGCCAGAAATCGATGTTGAAAAACGTAAGGAAACAGGTATCTGGAAGTTTGAGACAACACCTCGCATGTCTTCTTACTTGTTAGCCTTTGTTGCTGGTGATTTGCAAGGTGTGACAGCCAAAACTAAAAACGGTACCCTCGTAGGTGTCTACTCAACCAAAGCACACCCACTATCTAACCTTGATTTCTCACTGGATATCGCTGTTCGCTCTATCGAGTTTTACGAAGATTACTATGGAGTTAAGTACCCGATCCCTCAATCTCTCCACATCGCTCTTCCTGACTTCTCAGCTGGTGCTATGGAAAACTGGGGGCTTGTGACCTACCGTGAAGTTTACTTGGTTGTGGATGAAAACTCAACATTTGCTAGCCGTCAACAAGTTGCCCTTGTTGTGGCCCATGAATTGGCTCACCAATGGTTTGGGAACCTCGTAACGATGAAATGGTGGGATGACCTTTGGCTCAATGAAAGCTTTGCTAACATGATGGAGTACGTCTGTGTGGATGCTATTGAACCAAGTTGGAATATCTTTGAAGATTTCCAAACAGGTGGTGTTCCGTCTGCCTTGAAACGTGATGCGACTGATGGTGTTCAATCTGTTCACGTCGAAGTTAAACATCCAGATGAAATCAATACGCTCTTTGACGGAGCTATCGTCTATGCCAAAGGAAGTCGCCTCATGCACATGCTTCGTCGTTGGCTAGGTGATGCCGATTTTGCCAAAGGTTTGCATGCCTACTTTGAAAAACATCAATACAGCAATACAATTGGTCGTGACCTTTGGAATGCTCTTGGTCAAGCATCAGGTCGTGATGTCGCAGCCTTCATGGATTCTTGGTTGGAACAACCTGGTTATCCAGTTCTCACTGTTAAAGTTGAAAATGATGTCTTAAAAATTTCACAAAAACAATTCTTTATCGGTGAGCACGCAGATAAGAACCGTCTTTGGGTGGTGCCACTCAATAGCAACTGGAAAGGCTTGCCTGATACACTCGAAACTGAAAGCATCGAAATCCCTGGCTACGCAGCCCTTCTTGCTGAAAATGAAGGAGCTCTTCGTTTCAATACTGAAAATACAGCCCACTATATTACAGACTATCAAGGATACTTGTTAGATGCAGTTCTTGCTGACCTAGTTGAGCTTGATAACACAAGCAAACTGCAAATCGTCCAAGAACGTCGTTTGCTTGCTGAAGCAGGGCACATTTCTTATGCTGACTTGCTCCCAGTCCTTGATAAACTTGCTAAAGAAGAATCTTACCTTGTCGTTTCAGCTGTTTCTCAAGTGATTTCTGCCCTTGAGCGCTTTATCGATGAAGGTACAGAAGCTGAGAAAGCCTTTAACAGTCTGGTTGCTAAATTGGCTCGTCATAACTATGACCGTCTTGGTTTTGAAGCTAAAGATGGTGAATCAGATGAAGACGAATTGGTTCGTCAGTTGACCATTTCCATGATGATTCGCTCAAATGATTCAGAAGCTAGCCAAGTCGCTAGCCAAATCTTCGCGGCTCACAAGGATCAGCTTGCAGGACTTCCAGCAGCAATCCGTTCCCAAGTCCTAATCAATGAAATGAAACATCACGAGACTAAGGAATTGGTAGCCATTTATCTTGACCTTTACACTCATGCGACGGATGCGGTCTTCAAGCGCCAGTTGGCAGGAGCTCTTGCATACAGTACAGATGCCGAAAACATTCAAACCCTTCTTGCAACTTGGAAAGACAAATTTATCGTTAAGCCACAAGACCTTTCTTCATGGTACCTCCAATTCCTCGGACACCAAGCTACTCAAGAAACTGTTTGGGTATGGGCGCGTGAAAACTGGGATTGGATTAAGGCAGCTCTTGGTGGTGATATGAGTTTTGATAGTTTTGTTATCTTCCCATCACACATCTTTAAAACTCAGCAACGCTTGGCAGAGTACAAAGAATTCTTTGAACCACAACTTTCTGATCTTGCTCTTAGCCGTAATATCGGCATGGGAATCAAGGAAATTGCAGCGCGTGTTGACTTGATTAACCGTGAAAAAGCTGCAGTGGAAGCAGTTGTTCTTCAATACGGAACTAAATAATCAAAATAAAACTCAGCTATCTCATGTAAAATGCAGAGAGTTGAGTTTTTTTTAAGGCAAATTTGGTATAATGGTTTTAATAAGGAGGAGTTTCTCATGATAAAAATCTTATTGGTTGAGGATGATCTAGGCCTGTCAAATTCAGTATTTGACTTTTTAGACGATTTTGCAGATGTCATGCAGGTATTTGATGGGGAAGAAGGTCTCTACGAAGCTGAAAGTGGCGTCTATGATTTGATTTTGCTCGATTTGATGTTACCTGAAAAAAATGGCTTCCAAGTCTTGAAAGAATTGCGTGAAAAGGGGATTACGACTCCAGTTCTGATCATGACTGCCAAGGAAAGTTTGGATGACAAGGGACATGGATTTGAACTGGGAGCAGATGATTATCTGACCAAACCTTTCTACCTAGAAGAACTCAAGATGCGGATTCAAGCCCTTCTCAAACGTTCAGGTAAATTTAATGAAAATACGCTATCTTATGGAGATATTCTCATCAATTTATCAACCAATACCGTTAAGGTTGAAGATACTACTGTCGAATTGCTGGGGAAAGAGTTCGATTTACTAGTTTATTTCCTTCAAAATCAAAATGTTATTTTGCCTAAGACGCAGATTTTTGATCGTCTATGGGGATTTGATAGTGATACAACGATTTCAGTTGTCGAAGTTTATGTTTCAAAAGTCCGTAAGAAATTAAAAGGAACCACTTTTGCAGAGAATTTGCAAACCTTGCGCAGTGTTGGGTATATTTTAAAAGATGTTCAGTAAACTAAAAAAAACATGGTATGCAGATGACTTTAGTTATTTTATCCGCAACTTTGGTGTCTTTACCTTGATTTTCTCGACAATGACTCTGATTATTTTACAGGTCATGCATTCGAGTCTTTATACTTCGGTGGATGATAAGCTTCATGGACTGAGTGAAAATCCTCAGGCAGTTATTCAGCTTGCTGTAAATAGGGCAACAGAAGAGATTAAAGACTTAGAGAATGCCGCTACAGATACTAGTAAGACTGAGATAAAACCCAATGTCAGTTCCAATACGGAGGTTATTCTTTTTGATAAGAATTTTACACAGCTCCTTTCTGGAAATCGATTTTTGGGATTGGATAAGATTAAGTTAGAGAAAAAAGAACTAGGCCATATCTATCAAATTCAGGTTTTTAATAGCTATGGACAAGAAGAAATCTATCGCATGATCTTGATGGAAACGAATATCAGTTCGGTTTCAACCAATATCAAGTATGCAGCTATCTTGATTAATACCAGTCAGTTGGAGCAAGCAAGTCAAAAGCATGAGCAATTGATTGTGATTGTGATGGCAAGTTTCTGGATTTTATCTTTACTTGCAAGTCTCTATCTAGCTAGGGTCAGTGTTAGGCCCCTGCTTGAGAGCATGCAGAAGCAACAGTCCTTTGTGGAAAATGCTAGTCATGAGTTACGAACTCCACTCGCAGTTTTGCAAAATCGCTTAGAGACCCTTTTTCGTAAGCCAGAAGCAACCATTATGGATGTGAGCGAAAGCATTGCCTCTAGTTTGGAAGAAGTCCGAAATATGCGTTTTTTGACGACAAACTTGCTGAACTTAGCTCGTAGAGATGATGGGATTAAACCGGAACTTGCAGAAGTTCCAACCAGTTTTTTCAATACGACTTTCACAAACTATGAGATGATTGCCTCGGAAAATGACCGTGTCTTCCGTTTTGAAAATCGGATTCATCGCACGATTGTCACAGATCAGCTTCTCTTGAAGCAGTTGATGACTATCCTATTTGATAATGCTGTCAAGTATACTGAAGAGGATGGTGAAATTAATTTTCTTATCTCGGCGACCGATCGCAATCTGTATTTACTGGTTTCTGATAATGGAGTCGGTATTTCAGCAGAAGATAAGAAGAAAATTTTTGACCGTTTTTATCGAGTGGATAAGGCTAGAACCCGCCAAAAAGGTGGTTTTGGTTTAGGATTATCTCTGGCCAAGCAAATTGTAGATGCGCTTAAAGGAACCATTACTGTTAAAGATAATAAACCCAAGGGAACAATCTTTGAAGTGAAGATTGCTATTCATACACCATCTAAAAAGAAAAAATAAACATATCGCTCCGGATGGGGCGATATTTTGGATTATGTGACTTTCAGTCCGTCTCGCTAAGTCAGGTGTGAGACAGTCAAACCACCCGTTTTAGGGGTGATTATGATTAAAATAACATAAAAATCTTGACAGATAAACTTAAAAAATGTAAACTATTTACTGGTTAATTAATTGGTTAAATAACCAATTTAGAAAACTATTTAATCAAGTAAAGGAAGTTAAGAAAAAGCTTCACCATTTATTGAAATGAGGGATTTATGAAATTCAGTAAAAAATATATAGCAGCCGGATCGGCTGTTATCGTATCCTTGAGTCTTTGTGCTTATGCACTGAACCAGCATCGTTCGCAGGAAAATAGGGACAACAATCGTGTCTCTTATGTGGATGGCAGCCAGTCAAGTCAGAAAAGTGAAAACTTGACACCAGATCAGGTTAGTCAAAAAGAAGGAATTCAGGCTGAGCAAATTGTCATCAAAATTACAGATCAGGGCTATGTAACGTCACACGGTGACCACTATCATTACTATAATGGGAAAGTTCCTTATGATGCCCTCTTTAGTGAAGAACTCTTGATGAAGGATCCAAACTACAAACTTAAGGATGGAGATATTGTCAATGAGGTCAAGGGTGGTTATATCATCAAGGTCGATGGAAAATATTATGTTTACCTGAAAGATGCAGCTCATGCTGATAATGTTCGAACCAAAGATGAAATCAATCGTCAAAAACAAGAACACGTCAAAGATAATGAGAAGGTCAGCTCTGATGTTGCTGTAGCAAGATTTCAGGGACGCTATACGACAGATGATGGTTATGTCTTTAATCCAGCTGATATTATCGAAGATACTGGTGATGCTTATATCGTTCCCCACGGAGGTCACTATCACTACATTCCAAAAAGTGATTTGTCTGCTAGTGAATTAGCAGCAGCAAAAGCTCATTTAGCTGGTAAAAATACGCAACCGAGCCAGTTAAGCTATTCTTCAGCAGTTAGTGACAATAACACGCAATCTGTAGCACAAGGCTCAACTAGCAAGCCAGAAAGCAAAGTTGAAAATCTCCAAAGTCTATTGAAAGAACTCTACGATTCACCTAGCGACAAACGTTACAGTGAATCAGATGGCTTAGTCTTTGACCCTGCTAAGATTATCAGTCGTACACCAAATGGAGTTGCGATTCCGCATGGTGACCATTATCACTTTATTCCTTACAGCAAGCTCTCTCCTTTAGAAGAAAAGATTGCTAGAATGGTGCCTATCGGTGGAACTGATTCTACAGTCTCTACAAATGAAAAACCTCATGAAGTAGCGTCTAGTCTAGGAAGTCTTCCAAGTAATCCATCTATATTGAATAATGCTTCTTCAACGTTAAATAAGGAAATTACTTCAACATCTGATGGTTATATCTTTAATCCTAAAGATATCGTTGAAGAAACTGCTACAGCTTATATTGTAAGACATGGTGATCATTTCCATTACATTCCTAAGTCGAATCAAATTGGTCAACCGACTCTTCCAAACAATGGTCTAACAACACCTTCGCCATCTCTTCCAGTCAATCCTAGTGTTTCACATGAGGAACATGAAGAAGGTGGACACGGCTTTGATGCCAATCGAATTATCAGAGAAGATGAAGCAGGATTTATCATGAGTCACGGCGACCACAATCATTACTTCTTCAAGAAGGATTTGACAGCTGATCAAATCAAGGCAGCGCAAGACCACTTGAAAGGGGCAAATACAGCAAAACCAAATCCAGCTCATGATGACGATCACGATGAAGATCATCATGGACACCATCATGGTGAAGACCATGATCACGGTTTTGATGCCGATCGTGTCATTAGTGAGGATGATCAAGGCTTTGTCATGAGTCACGGCGACCATAATCATTACTTCTATAAGAAAGATTTGACAGCCGACCAAATTAAGGCCGCACAGGATCATCTGAAAACACATCATGATGCAGAACCTGTAAAACCTCTTGCTAAAACGGTAGAGTCTTTCTCAAGAGATGCTAGCGATGAAGAAAAGATTGCTTATATTTCGAAGACATACGGCGTTCCACTTGAAGCTATTAGAATTTCAAACGGATTCTTTGTCTTTGGAAATCCAGACCAAGCCTACGATCCAACTCATATCCACCCATATGCTGTTCGTAAGGAACACGTTCGGATTCCTCTTCAAACTGGAAATCCAGAACTTGATTTCCTAAATGAACTTTACACGACTGCTTTGCGAGATGGTGTGTCTCCTTATAGTTTGCAGGTAGAAAATGGTAGTTTTGTGATTCCTCATGGTGACCACAATCACTACATCAAGGTTCAAACGAAGGGCTATGAAGTGGCTTTGAAAAACAAGATTCCAGCTCCCCAATCCAACTATCAACCTGGAGCTTTTGATGAGAAGGCAGTCTTGGCAAAAGTAGATCAACTTCTAGCTGAAAGTAGAACGATTTATCAAGATCAACCTATTAAACAAAGACAGATTGAGTTGGCTTTGGGTCAATTTACTGAGAACATGAAGAAACTTGCAACCAACTCTACAGCAGGCTATCTTGCGACACTGGATCTCTTTGATAAGCAATATATCCATATTGATGAAAGTGTCAAACCTGTTGAAACAAGTGCTTTAGATAAGAAATATCAGGCTTTAATTGATAAAATCAATACCTTGGATACAGACTCTTATGGACTTCCAAAGAAAGACCTTCTCGTTCGACTCCAAGAAGCTAAATTGGCTAAAGATGAGGCTGCTTTAGCAGCGGTTGAATCACAACTTCAAGCCTTGCAAGACTTTAATGACCGAACAGGTGTTACAACTGTAGAATACATCAAGTATTTCTACGAACATGTAAATGACGGTCGTTTGAGTGATGAACTTCGAAACAAAGTAGCTCGGTTGACTTGGACCTTGTATCAATCTCAATCCTTCCTTAAGGCAGCAGAATTGAACAAATTATTCCCAAGCATCTATCAGGCAAAACAAGAAGTGGAAGAAGCTTTGAAAGCTCAACCAACTACTGCTAAATCGACTCAGACAGTTCTAGATACTGAAAAAGTAGATAACCAAACTGCCAAGACAGCTATTTATGGCTTCTTGAAAGAATTGTATGGAGACTTTATGCCTGAAGAGCATGTCAATCATGTTAGCAAGGAACAAGTAGAAAATCTCTTGAGCAAGGCAACTCAACTCTTAGAGCAAATCCAAGAAGAAGGAATCAGACAATCCTTAGCAGAAGAAGTAGAAAATCTCAAAGCTGCCACAAACAAAGCTGATGCAGATTTGGATGAAGTAAATAGTCAGGTGAAAGATGTCTTGAGTCGTATCGCCAGCGCTCTTCAACAAGAGAAAGAAAATGCTGAGCAAGATCCTCAGACACTTGTACTCTATCAAAAACTTTACGATATCCTCATGTCACTTCACGCTTACTTAGAAAACAATAAGGGTTCTGATGAGGACTTTGATAAGGTGGATGCTCTACTAGATCAACTTTCTGCTAAGAGTAAAGATAAGGCTGCTTTACTTGAATTGACAAAAGCTATTCTGATCTTGAATCAAGAAATCAAGTCAAAATCAAGCGCGAGTGAAGAAGCAACTCCAGCAACAAATGCTGAAGCAAATGGTGATAAGACAAGTGCTGAGAACCAACCAAACGCAGCTGCAGAATCTAACAGTGAAACTGCCAGTGACGAAAACAAACCGAGCAACGCCACAGATTCTAAACCTGCTGAATCAGCTTCAGAAGAGGAAGCCACAGAATCTCCAACAAGTACTGGAAATCAAGAAAAACCAGTAGAATAAAAAAGTTTGTGGTCGTAGATCTAGGAGATTTTCCCATTCAAGGCTGTTTCCTATTTCTCATTGAAATTATAAGCCATGGCAAGATAAGAAAACGAGCATTTTCAACTGAGGAGGTGCTCGTTTTTTGATAGTTAGAAGTAGTTTTTATCCGTCTATTTAGAGTTGATTACAAGAAATTATTGACTTGAATGTGGATATAAGATTTATTCACTGATTATAATGTTTAAATAGTGCTCCAAAGCAAAGAATTATCCTCATGAGTATGAATCTTATAAATTAACTACCTCCAAACCATGTTCTGTCAAGCGATAGATGCTTGAACAGACCTCTTTTAAGAAACGACGGTCATGCGAAACAGTGATGATACCGCCTGGATAGGTTGCAAAGAGTTTTCTTATTTCAGGTTGAGAAGTTGGAGAAAAGTTTCGTGTGGGTTCATCCAGAAGGAGAAAGTTTGGTTTGCGCAAGACTAAATTCAAAAGCAGGAGTTTACCCTGTTGCCCGCCAGATAAGGAGCGAATTTGATGCTGCATTTCTGGATAACTGAAATTGAGACTAGCTAGGTGAGATTGGATTTTCTGCAGTTCTTCTTTTTGTCCAGTTTGACTGAGAAATTCTACTGGGGATAAATCCAATTGCAGTTTTTTGTGGTAATCTTGTGGCATAAAACCAAGCGAAATTTCTCTTTTGGCGCTAAGTAGTTGTTGAAACTTGGCTAACAGAGTTGATTTTCCAACACCATTTGGGCCTATGATACCGATTTTTTCTTGGCCACGGACAGTTAGTTGTAACTCCTGAGCTAAAACGCGCTCGCCAATGGACAAATTTTCCTTTTCCAGTCGAATTAAGGTTTTAGAAGCCGGTAATGGTTGGATGTCTGAAAAGAAAAGTTGGATTTCTTCCTCTTCAAGTGGCTTTTGGGTCATGGACTGAGCTGCCTTTTCGTAGCGTTTTTCTTGTGAGAGGACAGTTTTCATCTTTTTAGCCAATAGGCGACCGGCAGTACTATCTTTAGTAGTTCGAAGCGCAGTTTCTACGTTTTGTTTGACTCGGCGATGTTTTTCCATGGTTTTATCGTAGGCTCTTTGGTCGTTAGCAGCTTGCTGGCTTTGTTTGGTAAAATTAGCCTTTCTCTGGTCGCTATAGCTATCATAGTCTAAATGCTCTACTAGTGTTTCAGCTTCTTTTCGGTGCTTGACCAGTCGCAAGTGGACAATAGTGTCTGCCGTTTCAGAAAGAAAGTCCTCATCATGGGAAATGAAAATAACAGTTTGCCTAATCTTGCGAATCTGACCTTTTAGCCAATCAACTGTTTCAAGGTCTAGGTCATTTGAAGGTTCATCTAAAAATAGAATCTCAAAGGGTTTGGCTAACTCATGGATGAGCTGAATTTTCAAAGCTTCGCCCCCTGATAGACTGCCAATCTTTTGGTCGCTAGCGAATCGATTGCTATCAAAATGCAATTCCTCAGCTAAACGATAGAGGACACTGTAGTCTAAATCGATAGAATCTAAAAAGAAGTAGTCGTGTAGAGATTGTTTTTTCAGCTCCTCGGGGAGTTTTTGAGGAATGTAGGCTATTGATTGATAATCAGATTGAATGTCTCCCCTGATAGTGAAATCAGGCAAAGCTTCCCTCATTAAAGTTTTAAGCAAGGTTGATTTGCCATTTCCTTCCTCTCCAATAATAGCTACCTTTTCCTCATCTTGGATGATCATGTTTAAGTCTGAGACAAGGTCTCGTAAATCTTTATTTTGTGTGATGGTCAGGTGATTGATTTTTATCATATGATTGCCCTTTCTAGAATGTCGATAGTGCATAACAAAAAGCTCTACTTTATCTAGTAGAGCCCAAAGTCACTGTCAAAACTCTATTATCCTCGTTGAAAAACTCGTCAAACTAGCTTGGAGTTGCCTAACCCAACCCAAGAGGAGCATAGCTTTCTAGTTTTTTGATTTTCAATGGGGACAAGATACTAGAAAATCTAGTATGAAAAGAGCACACAAAAAGAGACAAAAACAAGATCTACTAAATAAAGGTTCTTTATTTGATAGATTTAGTTGTTCATGTCTCCCTTACCTCCGAGTATTAGTATCTTTATCCTATACCTTTAAGGAAATTTTGTCAACAGAAAACTGGAAATTCCAATCTCTAAAATACCTCTAAAATACGAGTGGTAAGCATTTGTAATGAGTTCTTTGTCTTCCATATGAGCATCCTCCTTGCTATCATGTATTCTTGCCTATAGTATAGCACCAAAAAATATAGTGATAAATATATTAAAAAATCGAATTTTAATTACAAAGTTTGGTGGGCTGATTTGTAGGCTTTTCATGGTATAATCAAGAGAGTAAATCTTTATGGAGGAAGTATGAAATTAAATATTCAAGAAATTCGTAAGCAGTCTGAAGGCTTGCATTTTGAACAAACGTTAGACCTAGCTGCAGACCTGCGTGCACGTAATCAAGAAATTTTAGATGTAAAAGATATCCTTGCAGTTGGGAAAGTACAGTACGAAGACCGTATGTATTTCTTAGATTATCAACTATCTTATACCATTGTTCTTGCTTCAAGTCGCAGTATGGAGCCAGTTGAGTTAGTTGAATCTTATCCAGTAACGGAAGTTTTCATGGAAGGGGCAACTAATCAGCTAGATCAAGAAATTTTAGACGATGATTTGGTCCTTCCTATCGAAAATGGAGAACTTGCCCTTGCTGAGAGCGTATCAGACAATATCCTGCTGAACATTCCTATCAAGGTCTTGACTGCTGAAGAAGAGGCTGGTCAAGGTTTTGTGTCAGGAAATGACTGGCAAATCATGACTGAGGAAGAATACCAAGCTCAACAGGCAGTTAAGAAAGAAGAAAACAGTCCTTTTGCTGGCTTACAAGGACTATTTGATGGAGACGAATAATGGTCTTGTCAAAAAAACGAGCACGAAAGGTGCTAGAAGAAATCATTGCTCTTTTTCCAGATGCCAAGCCTAGTCTTGATTTCACCAATCATTTTGAACTCTTGGTTGCGGTCATGTTGTCAGCTCAGACAACGGATGCAGCGGTAAATAAGGCCACACCAGGTCTCTTTGCTGCCTTTCCAACGCCACAAGCCATGTCTGTTGCAACAGAAAGTGAAATTGCTTCACACATTTCTCGCCTGGGACTGTATCGAAATAAGGCTAAATTTCTTAAAAAATGTGCCCAACAGTTACTAGATGATTTTGACGGTCAAGTCCCTCAGACTCGTGAAGAATTAGAAAGTCTGGCAGGTGTTGGTCGCAAGACAGCCAACGTAGTTATGAGTGTGGGCTTTGGAATTCCAGCCTTTGCAGTCGATACTCATGTGGAGCGTATTTGTAAGCACCACGATATTGTCAAAAAATCAGCGACACCTCTTGAGGTGGAAAAGCGGGTCATGGATATCTTACCACCTGAGCAGTGGTTAGCAGCCCATCAGGCCATGATTTATTTTGGAAGAGCCATTTGCCATCCTAAAAATCCAGAGTGTGACCAGTACCCACAGTTATATGATTTTAGCAATTTATAAGATGGGGTTTCAAAAGTTTTTGCTTGATTTTACGCTCGCTTTGTGCTATAGTAATTGATAACTAAATATTCCTTTAAACCTGTCCCGTGAGGCAGGCAAGGAGCGTGATAAAGTAGAAGGGTGGAGTCTATACTGTTTGCAGTAGGGCTTACTTAGCTATACATTTCAAGTCTCCTTGTTTAAGGAGACTTTTCTTTTTGGAGGTTTGTCATGAAGACAAAAGAAGTTGTAGACGAATTGACTGTCAAACGAGCGATTACGCGTATTACTTATGAGATTATTGAACGCAACAAAGATTTGAATAAAATCGTCTTGGCTGGTATTAAAACTCGTGGTGTCTTTATCGCCCACCGAATCCAAGAACGTTTGGAGCAGCTAGAAAATCTTTCAGTTCCTGTTGTGGAATTGGATACCAAACCTTTCCGTGATGATGTTAAAAGTGGAGAAGATACTTCTTTGGTTTCTGTCGATGTGACAGACCGCGAAGTTATCTTGGTGGACGATGTGCTTTATACAGGCCGCACTATCCGTGCTGCTATTGATAATATTGTCGGTCATGGTCGTCCTGCGCGCGTGAGTTTAGCAGTTCTAGTCGATCGTGGACATAGAGAATTGCCAATCCGTCCAGATTACGTTGGAAAAAATATTCCAACTAGTCGTTCTGAAGAAATCATCGTAGAGATGGCAGAACTTGATGGCCAAGACAGAGTTCTGATTACTGAAGAAGCTTAGAAAGCTAAAGGAGTAACCATGTCAGAAAATCAACAAGCATTGAACCATGTGGTGTCCATGGAAGACCTCACTGTCGATCAAGTCATGAAATTAATCAAGCGAGGAATTGAGTTTAAAAACGGTGCCCAGCTTCCTTATGAAGACCACCCGATTGTTTCCAATCTTTTCTTTGAGGATTCTACACGGACGCATAAGTCATTCGAAGTTGCAGAGATTAAACTGGGATTAGAGCGACTTGACTTTGATGTGAAGACTAGTTCAGTCAATAAGGGTGAGACACTTTATGATACCATTTTGACTCTGTCTGCTTTAGGAGTGGATGTCTGTGTGATTCGCCACCCAGAGGTTGACTACTACAGAGAGTTAATTGCTAGTCCCACGATTACGACTTCCATCATCAATGGTGGAGATGGTTCGGGCCAACACCCTAGCCAGAGCTTGCTTGATTTGATGACTATTTATGAGGAATTTGGTCATTTTGAGGGTCTCAAGGTTGCGATTGCAGGTGACTTGGACCACTCACGCGTTGCCAAATCTAATATGCAGATTTTGAAACGCTTAGGTGCAGAACTTTATTTTGCTGGACCTGAGGAATGGAGAAGTCAAGAGTTTGCAGACTATGGACAGTTTGTAACCATTGATGAAATCATTGATCAGGTGGATGTCATGATGTTTCTCCGTGTGCAACATGAACGTCATGATAGTGGAGCTGTCTTTTCAAAAGAAGATTACCATGCCCAACATGGCTTGACTCAAGAACGTTATGACCGTTTGAAAGAAACAGCAATCCTTATGCATCCAGCTCCAGTCAATCGCGATGTGGAAATCGCAGATCACTTGGTTGAAGCACCAAAATCACGGATTGTCCAACAAATGACCAATGGTGTCTTTGTTCGAATGGCAATCTTAGAATCCGTACTGGCGAGTAGAAACGCCAACTAAAACACAAGACGTTAAAAGACGCCAGTGAGCGTCCACGAGAGGTGAAAATATGACAAAAAGACTTCTAGTATTAGAAGATGGAACAGTTTTTGAAGGCAAGGCCTTCGGAGCAGATATTGATGTAACAGGCGAAATCGTCTTTAATACAGGCATGACCGGCTACCAAGAATCCATTACAGACCAGTCTTATAATGGACAAATCTTGACCTTTACCTATCCTTTGGTAGGAAATTATGGAATTAACCGTGATGATTACGAATCCATTATTCCAACTTGTAAGGGAGTCGTTGTTTTCGAAGAGGCACGTAGAGCTAGCAACTGGCGCAACCAAATGACGCTAGATGAATTTTTGAAAGCCAAGAAAATTCCGGGTATTTCAGGGATTGATACACGTGCTCTTACCAAGATTATCCGTAAGCATGGTACCATGCGTGCAACCTTGACCCATGTTGGGGACAGCATGGACCATGTGACGGACCAGCTCCAAGCAACAGTTTTGCCGACAGATAATATCAAGCAGGTTTCTACTAAAACTTCATATCCAGCTCCAGGAGTAGGTTTGAGCGTGGTGCTAGTGGACTTTGGTCTCAAGCACTCAATTCTACGTGAACTTTCTAAACGCAACTGTAACGTGACAGTTGTTCCTTATTCGACAACGGCTGAAGAAATTCTCCATCTCAATCCTGACGGAGTGATGTTGTCAAATGGTCCAGGTAACCCAGAAGATGTTCCACAAGCACTCGACATGATTCGTGGTGTGCAAGGGAAAATTCCAATCTTTGGTATCTGTATGGGGCACCAACTCTTTGCTATGGCAAACGGGGCAAAGACTTACAAGATGAAGTTTGGTCACCGTGGATTTAACCACGCGGTACGTGAAATTGCAACAGGACGCGTAGATTTTACCAGCCAAAACCATGGTTATGCAGTCAGCCGTGAGGATTTGCCAGATCATTTAATCATTACCCACGAAGAAATCAATGACAAGTCAGTTGAAGGTGTGCGTCACAGATACCAACCTGCTTTCTCTGTTCAATACCATCCAGATGCAGCCCCTGGTCCTCATGATGCAAGCTACCTATTTGACGAGTTTATCGAGATGATGGAAGCTTTTAAACAATCAAACTAAGAACGAGTAAAAGCTCGTCGGAGAATTTATGTAACTGAACACGGACGGAAAGCTCGGAATTTAGATAAACCAATTTGGATTGTCAATCCTTCCTTGGTTTCCTAAAATTCAATCGCTTTCTATTCGTCCTTTGTATCTTATTTAATGTCGCTCTGTGAGGCGACGAATAGAAAGGCAGGTCGTTTCTTTTAGTCGCTATCAGGCGAACTAAAAACTCCCTGCACTAGATTTTTTACCGAAAAGTATCGTTTCGCTAAAAAATCGTCGGAGAATTTATTTAATGGCAACCCGAGAGTTGCCGAATAGAAAGGAGAAGATACATTGTTCGCGGAAGTGAACACGCCCTAAGAACTGTGTGAAAAAGATAAACATCGTTTTGACGCTGAAGGTGTCTGCACCGAGTTTCCTATTTTCACTGTGTTCTTTACGGGCTTTGTATCATAAACTATGCCTAAACGTACTGATATTCAAAAAATTATGGTGATTGGTTCTGGTCCGATTATTATTGGTCAGGCTGCTGAGTTTGACTACGCTGGGACCCAGGCTTGCTTGTCGTTGAAAGAGGAAGGTTATGAGGTTGTTTTGGTTAACTCAAACCCTGCAACTATCATGACGGACAAGGAAATTGCTGATAAGGTTTACATCGAACCGATTACACTTGAGTTCGTGACACGTATTCTTCGTAAGGAACGTCCGGATGCTTTACTGCCAACGCTCGGTGGTCAGACAGGTCTCAACATGGCCATGGAATTATCTAAAAATGGTATCCTAGATGAGCTTGGAGTGGAACTTCTGGGAACTAAATTATCTGCTATTGACCAAGCGGAGGATCGTGACCTATTTAAACAATTGATGGAAGAATTGGAGCAACCAATTCCTGAATCTGAAATTGTTAATACAGTAGAAGAAGCAGTTGCCTTTGCAGCAACAATTGGCTACCCAGTCATCGTTCGTCCAGCCTTTACCCTTGGTGGTACTGGTGGTGGTATGTGTGCCAACGAGGAAGAATTGCGTGAAATCGCTGAAAATGGTTTGAAATTGTCACCTGTTACCCAGTGTTTGATTGAACGTTCCATTGCTGGTTTCAAGGAAATCGAGTACGAAGTCATGCGTGACTCAGATGATAATGCCCTTGTTGTTTGTAACATGGAAAACTTTGACCCTGTTGGAATTCACACAGGGGACTCTATCGTATTTGCCCCTGCGCAAACCATGTCCGACTATGAAAACCAAATGCTTCGTGATGCTAGCTTAAGCATTATCCGCGCTCTCAAGATTGAAGGGGGATGTAACGTTCAGTTAGCTCTCGATCCACATAGCTTCAAGTATTATGTCATCGAAGTAAATCCTCGTGTATCTCGTTCTTCAGCCCTTGCTTCTAAAGCAACAGGTTACCCAATCGCTAAGTTGGCTGCCAAGATTGCAGTTGGCTTGACCTTGGATGAGGTTATCAACCCAGTCACGGGTTCAACCTATGCCATGTTTGAACCAGCCCTTGACTATGTGGTTGCCAAGATTCCACGTTTCCCATTTGATAAGTTTGAAAAGGGTGAGCGCCGTCTTGGTACCCAGATGAAGGCGACTGGAGAAGTCATGGCGATTGGTCGTAACATTGAGGAATCTCTTCTTAAGGCTTGTCGCTCCCTTGAAATTGGGGTACATCACAATGAAATGCCTGAACTTGCATCAGTTTCTGATGATGCCTTGATTGAAAAAGTTGTCAAAGCCCAAGATGACCGTCTCTTCTATGTGTCAGAAGCTATTCGCCGTGGTTACACACCAGAAGAAATTGCTGAATTGACTAAGATTGATATCTTCTATCTGGATAAACTCTTGCATATCTTTGAAATTGAACAACAATTAGGTGCCCATCCACAAGATCTAGAAGTCTTGAAAACAGCTAAACTTAATGGCTTCTCAGACCGTAAGATTGCTGAACTCTGGGAAACGACTGCAGCCCAAGTTCGTCAGCTTCGTTTGGAAAACAAGATTGTTCCTGTTTACAAGATGGTCGATACTTGTGCGGCAGAATTTGACTCTGAAACACCATACTTCTATTCAACCTATGGTTGGGAAAACGAGTCTATCAAGTCTGATAAAGAATCTGTACTTGTCCTAGGTTCTGGTCCAATCCGTATCGGGCAAGGGGTTGAGTTTGACTACGCAACTGTTCACTCGGTTAAGGCTATCCAGGCTGCTGGCTATGAAGCTATCATCATGAACTCAAACCCAGAGACTGTCTCTACAGACTTCTCTGTATCAGACAAGCTTTACTTTGAGCCATTGACATTTGAAGATGTCATGAATGTTATTGACTTGGAACAACCAAAAGGGGTTATCGTTCAGTTCGGTGGTCAAACAGCCATCAACCTTGCGGAGCCATTGGCAAAAGCAGGTGTGACCATCCTTGGGACACAGGTTGCTGATCTAGACCGCGCCGAAGACCGTGACCTCTTCGAGCAAGCTCTCAAAGACTTGGATATTCCACAGCCACCAGGACAAACGGCTACCAATGAAGAAGAAGCAGTGCTTGCAGCTCGTAAGATTGGCTTCCCAGTTCTCGTTCGCCCATCTTATGTCTTAGGTGGACGTGCCATGGAAATCGTTGAAAACGAAGAAGACCTTCGTTCTTACATGCGAACTGCTGTTAAGGCTAGTCCAGACCACCCAGTTCTTGTCGATTCTTACATCGTTGGTCAGGAGTGCGAAGTTGATGCCATCTCAGACGGGGAAAATGTTCTCATCCCTGGTATCATGGAGCATATCGAACGTGCTGGTGTCCACTCAGGTGACTCAATGGCCGTTTACCCACCTCAAACCTTGTCGCAAAAGGTTCAGGAAACTATTGCAGACTACACAAAACGCCTAGCAATCGGCCTTAACTGTCTTGGAATGATGAACATCCAGTTTGTCATCAAGGATGAAAAAGTCTACGTTATTGAGGTCAATCCACGTGCCAGCCGTACCGTTCCATTCCTTTCTAAGGTGACCAATATTCCTATGGCTCAAGTAGCGACCAAGCTCATTCTTGGTCAAAACCTTGAAGAACTTGGCTACCAAGATGGCCTTTACCCTGAAAGCACTCGCGTTCATATCAAGGCACCTGTCTTCTCCTTTACGAAACTAGCTAAGGTAGACAGCTTGCTCGGTCCTGAAATGAAGTCAACAGGTGAAGTTATGGGTTCTGATGCTACTTTGGAAAAAGCTCTCTATAAAGCCTTTGAAGCTTCTTATCTACACTTGCCAACTTTTGGTAATGTTGTCTTTACCATCGCTGATGATGCCAAAGAAGAAGCCTTGGACTTGGCTCGTCGTTTCCAAAATATTGGCTATGGAATCCTCGCGACAGAAGGGACAGCAGCCTTCTTTGCCAGTCATGGATTGCAAGCCCAACCTGTTGGTAAGATTGGTGATGACGATAAGGATATTCCAAGCTTTGTTCGTAAAGGAAGAATCCAAGCTATCATTAACACAGTAGGAACCAAACGAACTGCTGACGAAGATGGTGAGCAGATTCGCCGTTCAGCCATTGAACATGGTGTACCCCTCTTCACAGCCCTAGATACAGCTAACGCCATGCTCAAAGTATTGGAAAGCCGTAGTTTTGTCACAGAAGCAATCTAGTTTAGAAAAGTTTTTCACAGTTTAAAAGCCAGCGTCAGAAAACGCTGGCTTTTGCGATATTAGTGCAGGCTATTCAACTATCAGTTCTTCACTCAAGTATGATGATGATGAATTGTGATACGATAAGAATAAATCGGGAATGGCTTATGATGTTAATCGTTCCTCTTTTTTGTAATTCTAGTATATCAGAGTCAATATATATTTGTATGGTACTCCCTTTTGCAAAAATGGCTATTTCAGGTTAAAAAAACGACATTTTAGATTTTCTGTTCCAGAAATAGCTATCGCTATGATATAATTATTTTATGATTATTACTATTCCTATAAAAAACCAAAAAGATATTGGCACACCATCTGATTCAGTCGTTGTTCTCGGCTATTTTGATGGTATACACAAGGGGCATCAAGAATTATTTCGCGTTGCCAATAAGGCTGCGAGAAAAGATTTATTACCTATCGTCGTTATGACCTTTAATGAATCTCCAAAGATCGCTTTAGAGCCTTATCATCCTGATCTATTTTTACATATTTTGAACCCTGCTGAACGTGAGAGGAAACTAAAGCGTGAAGGTGTAGAAGAATTATATCTCCTTGATTTTAGTAGTCAATTCGCTAGTCTCACGGCAGAAGAATTTTTTGCAACTTATATCAAGGCTATGAATGCCAAAATTATTGTTGCAGGTTTTGATTATACATTTGGTTCTGATCAAAAAACGGCAGAAGACTTAAAGGATTACTTTGATGGAGAAGTTATCATTGTACCACCTGTAGAAGATGAGAAAGGAAAGATTAGTTCAACTCGTATCCGTCAAGCTATTTTAGATGGAAATGTGAAAGAAGCAGGAGAACTTTTGGGGGCACCGCTTCCATCAAGAGGTATGGTGGTTCATGGCAATGCTCGTGGTCGTACGATTGGTTATCCGACAGCGAATTTGGTGCTTTTAGACCGTACTTATATGCCAGCAGATGGCGTTTATGTCGTTGATGTTGAGATTCAAAGACAGAAGTATCGTGCTATGGCTAGTGTCGGGAAAAATGTGACCTTTGATGGAGAAGAAGCACGTTTTGAAGTCAATATTTTTGATTTTAATCAAGATATTTATGGGGAAACCGTCATGGTTTATTGGCTTGATCGCATTAGAGATATGACCAAATTTGACTCAGTTGACCAATTAGTGGATCAGTTAAAGGCTGATGAAGAAGTAGCTCGGAATTGGTCTTAAGAGTTTGGATAATTAAAAAAGAGGTTATTTGTAACCCAAAAGATAGATGAATAAGTCTAACTTTTGAGGTCACTACACTACCTCTTTTTATTCTTTTTCAAAGGTGAATCCTTCTCCAAGGATTTCATGGGCTTCTGTAATAGTTATAAAGGCTTGAGGATCGATTCGATGAATCATTTCCTTCATTTTCACAATCTCATTTCTACCGACAATACAGTAAATGATTTTCAAATTTTCTTTACTATAGTAGCCTTGACCAGAAATAAAAGTAACACCTCTTCCTAGGTCATCATTAATTGCTTTAGCAAGTTGGTCGGGACGTTTTGTGATAATCATAAAACCTTTGCCAGCGTAGCCACCTTCACCAATTAAATCAATGACACGCGAAACGATAAAATCAAATAAGAGCGTGTAGGAAACCAATCTCAAGTCCTTGAAGATTAGGAGAATGAGCATGAGAATACAAAAATCTAAGATAAAGAGCAGTTTTCCCATGGATATATGAGTGTATTTATTGAGAATACGAGCTAGAATATCAGTTCCGCCAGTTGTACCTCCAGCATTAAAGATAATTCCAAGACCGATTCCCAATAGAATTCCCGCTATAAGAGCTGTGATTAGTAAATCACCTTGAAGGTCAATATGAAGGGGAATACGCTCAAAAAAGGCCAACCAGGCGGACAAGGCTAAGGTTCCAAGCAAACTAGAATAGAGGGATTTTGCTCCAAATATTTTCCAAGCTAGGATGAAAAGGGGAATATTAATCAGCAAGTTCATGAGCGAAACAGGGATTTTAAAAAGATAAAAGGTGATGAGGGTAATACCTGTCGCCCCTCCTTCAAAGAGATGATGAGGAACTACAAAATAAGTCAGCCCAAAAGCATAAATAGCAGCACCTAGTAAAATGGTAAAAATGGGGTAAATTTTTTTAATCATAGGACACCTCTTTTCTTATAAGTTGATTATATCAAATTTTTACGGAAAATTTGATTGACTCCATTAGGATTTTTAATCTTTTTTTGATATAATTAGAAGTAAGAAAACCAATCTGAATCCTAAAATAGAAAGATTGATACTATGACAAAAATTAAGATTGTAACCGATTCATCTGTTACTATTGAACCAGAACTAGTAAAGCAATTAGATATTACAATTGTTCCATTATCTGTAATGATTGATAATGTTGTTTATTCTGATGCTGATTTGAAAGAAGAAGGTAAATTTCTTCAGTTGATGCAAGCAAGTAAGAACCTTCCGAAAACAAGTCAACCGCCTGTAGGTGTCTTCGCTGAAGTTTTTGAAGACCTATGCAAGGATGGTAGCCAGATTCTTGCTATTCATATGTCTCATGCCCTTTCTGGTACTGTAGAAGCGGCACGTCAAGGTGCTAGCTTATCTACTGCCGATGTGACAGTTATTGATAGTTCCTTCACTGACCAAGCTTTGAAATTCCAAGTTGTTGAGGCTGCGAAATTAGCACAAGAAGGCAAAGATATGGCGGAAATTTTATCTCACGTTGAAGAGGTAAAAAACCATACAGAGCTTTATATTGGTGTTTCAACTTTGGAAAATCTTGTCAAAGGTGGACGAATTGGCCGTGTAACTGGATTGTTGAGTTCACTTCTCAATATCCGTGTTGTCATGCAGATGAAGGACCATGAATTGCAGCCAATGGTTAAAGGTCGCGGTGCTAAAACCTTTAAAAAATGGTTGGATGAGTTGACAACATCTCTCTCTGAACGTTCTGTAGCAGAGATTGGAATTTCATATTCAGGTAGTGCTGATTGGGCAAAAGAGATGAAAGAAAGCTTACAAGCTTATGTTGAAAAGCCAATTTCTGTTTTGGAAACGGGTTCCATTATTCAAACGCACACAGGTGAGAATGCTTGGGCTATTTTGGTACGTTACCATTCCTAAAAAAATAAAGAAAATGCGAATAAACAGCGTTTTTAACTTGACCTATAAGGGATTTTAGGATATGATTATATTTGTTAATTAGAAATTAATTTGGAGGAATCATTAACATGGCAAACAAACAAGATTTGATCGCTAAAGTAGCAGAAGCTACAGAATTGACTAAGAAAGACTCAGCAGCAGCAGTTGAAGCTGTATTTTCAGCAGTAACTGACTACCTTGCAGCTGGTGAAAAAGTTCAATTGATCGGTTTTGGTAACTTTGAAGTTCGTGAGCGTGCTGCACGTAAAGGTCGCAACCCACAAACTGGTAAAGAAATCACAATTGCAGCTTCTAAAGTTCCAGCATTCAAAGCTGGTAAAGCTCTTAAAGACGCTGTTAAATAATTAGCCTTTAAAAAGCCTATTGTATCAAGCTTTCTAGCTTGGTCAGTAGGCTTTTTTTTGTAGTTTTAGGGTATTTTTAGGGCAAAACACTATTTTTTCACTTGTTTTAGGATGATATCAACCAGCATTTTCGTTATTTTCTAAGAGTGCTGAGTTTTTATTGTTTATTAGTACGATTATCAACTATTTTAAATAAGACTATATCTCTAGCTTATTTGTTTTACAATCAAACCTTGAAAGTGGATAATCACATTCTCCGATACTTTATTGATTTTCAGTTGAAGTCATATCAAATATCTAAGTAAATAGAAAAGTTATATACTATCTATTGAAAATATTATAAATCAGATACAAAGACAGGTGAAATCTTCTGTGTTATACTAGAGATATGTTAGATTTGAAAGAATACGGTATCGTCATGTGGCCAGAGAGGAAGATTGTTTCTTTTCGTAAGAAACTTCTCACTTGGTATGATGAAAACAAACGAGATTTACCTTGGAGGAGAAGTAGAAACCCTTATCATATCTGGGTATCTGAAATCATGCTCCAGCAGACCAGGGTGGATACGGTTATTCCTTATTATGAACGATTCTTGGACTGGTTTCCGACAGTGGAAAGTTTGGCGAATGCGCCTGAAGAGCGTTTGTTGAAGGCTTGGGAAGGTTTGGGTTATTATTCTCGAGTTCGTAATATGCAGGCTGCAGCCCAGCAAATTATGACTGACTTTGGTGGCCAATTTCCAAACACCTATAAAGGAATTTCCAGTTTGAAAGGAATTGGCCCCTACACAGCAGGAGCGATTTCCAGCATTGCTTTTAACTTGCCTGAGCCAGCTGTAGATGGTAATGTTATGCGTGTTTTGGCCCGTCTGTTCGAAGTCAACCATGATATTGGGATTCCAAGTAATCGCAAAATTTTTCAGGCAATGATGGAAATCTTGATTGACCCAGAGCGTCCGGGTGACTTTAATCAAGCTTTGATGGACTTAGGATCTGATATTGAGGCACCAGTTAATCCTAGGCCAGAAGAAAGCCCGGTTAAGGACTTTAGTGCGGCATATCAGAACGGAAGCATGGATCGTTATCCAATTAAGGCTCCCAAGAAAAAGCCAATTCCCATTTATCTTAAAGCCTTAGTGGTCAAAAATACTCAGGGACAATTTTTACTTGAAAAAAATGAAAGCGAAAAGCTATTGGCAGGTTTTTGGCATTTCCCACTGGTAGAAGTAGATGGCTTTTCGGAAGAGGAACAGTTTGACCTCTTCCATCAGGTTGCAGAAGAAAGTGTGAATTTTGGCCCCAGTCCAGAAGAGAGTTTCCAGCAGGACTATGACCTAGATGTTGATTGGCTTGATGTTTATTTTGAGACTGTCAAGCATGTCTTTAGTCATCGTAAATGGCATGTTCAAATTGTAGCAGGTCAAGTGAGTGACTTCCATGATTTTTCAGATAGGGAAGTTCGCTGGCTCTCACCAGAAGAGTTCAAGGATGTTCCACTTGCCAAACCCCAACAAAAAATCTGGCAGGCTTATGTACAAGCCAACTTAGACAGTAGCAAAGACTAGCTATTGTGTCTTCTTGCTATTTTTTTGGTATAATAGTAGAGAAAAAGGTGAACATATGAAAAAAATATTAATTGTAGATGATGAAAAACCAATCTCGGATATTATCAAGTTTAATATGACCAAGGAAGGTTACGAGGTTGTAACTGCTTTTAACGGTCGTGAAGCGCTAGAACAATTTGAAGCAGAGCAACCAGATATTATTATTTTGGATTTGATGCTTCCAGAAATTGATGGTTTAGAAGTTGCGAAGACTATTCGGAAGACTAGTAGTGTGCCTATTATCATGCTGTCAGCTAAGGATAGCGAATTTGATAAGGTTATCGGTTTAGAGCTTGGGGCGGATGACTATGTGACAAAACCCTTCTCAAATCGTGAGTTGCAGGCGCGTGTTAAAGCTCTTCTTCGTCGCACGGACTTGGCTTCTGTAGATAATCAAGAATCAGATGAAAATAAAACTCAACCCTTGCAAATTGGGGACTTGGAGATTGTTCCAGATGCCTATGTTGCTAAGAAATACGGTGAAGAACTAGACTTAACCCACCGTGAATTTGAGCTTTTGTATCACTTGGCTTCTCATATCGGTCAAGTAATTACGCGTGAACACTTGCTTGAAACGGTCTGGGGGTATGATTATTTCGGAGATGTTCGAACAGTTGACGTAACCATCAGACGTTTGCGTGAGAAGATTGAAGACACACCAAGTCGTCCTGAGTATATCCTAACACGTCGCGGTGTTGGTTATTATATGAGAAATAATGATTAAACTAATTAAAGATACAGTTTTAACCAGTGATTTTATCTTTATCCTCATTCTACTTGGCTTTATTTTAGTAGTGACCTTACTTTTGCTAGAAAATCGTCGGGATAATATTCGGTTGAAGCAAATCAATCAAAAGGTAAAAGACCTGATTGCAGGAGATTATTCTCAGGTATTGGATATGCAGGGAAGCTCTGAAATTACCAATATTACTAATAATCTCAATGATTTATCAGAAGTAATTCGTTTAACCCAAGAAAATCTGGAACAAGAGAGTAAACGATTACATAGTATCCTCTCTTATATGACGGACGGAGTCCTTGCGACCAATCGTCGTGGCAAGATTACCATGATTAATGACATGGCTAAGAAACAGTTAGGTGTTCAGAAAGAAGATGTTCTCAACAAGAGTATCCTAGAGTTACTTAAGATTGAAGATGAGTATGAACTTCGTGATTTGATTACCCAAATTCCTGAACTCATCATTGATTCTCAGGATGCTAATGGTGAATATCTGAGCCTTCGTGTTCGCTTTGCCTTGATTCGTCGAGAGTCTGGCTTTATTTCGGGTTTGGTGGCTGTTTTACACGATACGACAGAGCAGGAGAAGGAAGAGCGCGAACGGAGGCTCTTTGTTTCCAACGTTAGTCATGAGCTACGTACTCCTCTAACTAGTGTGAAATCTTATCTTGAAGCCTTGGATGAGGGGGCTTTGTGTGAAACTGTAGCACCAGACTTTATCAAGGTATCTCTAGACGAAACCAATCGTATGATGCGCATGGTGACAGATCTTCTCCATCTTTCACATATTGATAATGCAACCAGTCACCTAGATGTGGAACTGATTAACTTTACTGCCTTTATTACTTTTATCCTCAACCGTTTTGATCAGATAAGAGGGCAGGATGAAGATAAGAAATACGAACTGGTGAGAGATTACCCAATTACCTCGGTATGGATTGAAATTGATACAGATAAGATGACACAGGTGATTGATAATATTCTTAACAATGCCATCAAGTATTCGCCAGATGGTGGGAAAATCACAGTGACTATGAAGACGACTGATGATCAGATGATTTTATCCATCTCAGACCAAGGTTTGGGTATTCCTAAGCAGGATTTACCACGTATTTTTGACCGTTTTTATCGTGTGGATCGTGCTAGAAGTCGTGCCCAAGGTGGAACAGGTCTGGGACTGTCTATTGCCAAGGAAATTATCAAACAACATAAGGGCTTTATTTGGGCCAAGAGTGAATACGGTAAGGGATCAACTTTCACAATTGTGCTCCCTTATGATAAGGATGCAGTGAAAGAAGAAATATGGGAGGACGAAGTAGAAGACTAGAATGAGTGAAACAGGCTTTAAATACAGTATTTTAGCGTCGGGTTCCAGTGGAAATTCCTTTTATCTGGAAACCCCAAAAAAGAAACTTTTAGTGGATGCAGGCTTATCTGGTAAGAAAATCACCAGCCTACTTGCTGAAATTAATCGCAAGCCAGAAGACTTGGATGCCATCTTGATTACGCATGAGCATTCAGACCATATTCATGGAGTGGGTGTTTTGGCTCGCAAGTATGGTATGGATCTTTATGCCAATGAAAAGACCTGGCAGGCTATGGAAAATAGCAAGTATCTTGGCAAGGTAGATTCTTCGCAAAAGCATATTTTTGAAATGGGTAAAACCAAAACCTTTGGAGATATTGACATAGAGAGTTTTGGTGTAAGCCATGATGCAGTCGCACCGCAATTCTATCGCTTTATGAAGGATGATAAGAGTTTTGTCCTTTTGACAGATACAGGTTATGTTAGTGACCGTATGGCAGGGATTGTCGAAAATGCGGACGGCTATCTTATCGAGTCCAACCATGATGTAGAGATTTTGCGAGCAGGTTCTTACGCTTGGCGACTCAAACAACGAATCCTATCGGATCTGGGTCACCTTTCTAACGAAGATGGTGCCGAAGCTATGATTCGTACCTTGGGAAATCGCACTAAGAAAATCTATCTTGGGCATTTATCTAAGGAGAACAATATTAAGGAACTGGCTCATATGACCATGGTCAATCAGCTAGCACAAGCTGATCTGGGAGTCGGAGTAGACTTTAAGGTTTATGATACCTCACCAGATACCGCAACACCATTGACAGATATATAAAAGAGACGGGAAAAAGTCTTTAAAATTAAAGGTTCTTTGTCAACTGTAGTGGGTTGAAGAAAAGCTAAGCTCGAGAAAGGGCAAATTTTGTCCTTTCTTTTTTGATATTGCGAATCGTGGAAATCTGTTTTTTGAAGTTTTCAAAGTTCCGAAAAGCAAAGGCATTGCATTGGATAAGATTATTAGTCTCTCCTAATTTTACGTTGGAATAAAATAATTGAAGGGCGGTGATGCTTTCTTTAGAAAGATTCTAAAAAAAGCCTGAAAGCGAGGATAGGCTAGCTTTAGATTATTCTCAATGAGTACGAAAAACCTTACTTTAGAAGTAAAAATGTAAGAGATTATAGTGATGCTTTCATTCTTCTTAGCAACTCAAGAGTGTCTCTATAATCTTTTTAGTAGTTAAGCACATACGAAAAGTCGGCGATACAATAGTTTACTACTATGCTGTTAGTAGCGTTTGATGACCATGTACTCATGAAATCTTTGATTAAATTACTTCATGGCTTGGCATGACTTACAACTTGCCTTAAGTATTGAAGTAGAACAGTCTGGTGGACTGTTTTAGCCGGAATTTAGGAATATAATAACAAATGGTAAAAAAGATTAAGAATGATTTTAGCGTTTAGGACTTAGTATGAGAAAAAAAGTTTTCAATATCAAGCAGTTGTGATAAAATGTAATTGTTCCATAGGATTCTTTCTAATGATTGTTTGATCGCTTTTCATTATAGATTTTATGGGACTTTTTCTACATCAAAATAGGCTCCATAATATCTATAAGGGATTTACCCACTATAAATATTATAGAGCCTTTTTTATTAGAATGGCAATTTCCCGGCGAAAGCACCTAGTTTTTTCTTGGTGGTTTCATCGATTTGTTCAAGAGCAGAGTTGATAGCTTGAACAGTCATATCTGAAAGTGTTTCAAGGTCTTCTGGGTCAACGACAGCTGGATTGAAGTCAATGCTGACAACTTTCTTATCTCCAGTTAAGGTCGCTTGAACAAGATCTTGAGCAGATTTGCCAACAAATTGCATAGCTGCAAGTTCAGCTTGGCTTTGTTCCATTTGTTTTTGAAGTTTTTGTGCTTGACGCATCATGTTTTGCATGTTCATCATGGTGATTTACAGTTTCCTTTTACAATTATTTTTCTTTTTATTTTATCAATTTTAAGGTTAAAAGTCTAATCTTTTTCTGAGTGAATCTAAGAATTGTGATTAGCAGTGGACAATAAAAGTATATAAAAAACAAAGGATATCATCTTTAAAATTAAATAATGATTGTCCTTTGTTTATTTTTGTTTTAGTTCATTATACCCACTCACCGTCGTAATTGATACGGTAACCGTCAGGTGTAGTCGTATTGATTGCGAGTGCACCTGAACTATAGGCATAGTACCATTTACCAGATACCTTCATCCAACCAGTTTTCATAGCGCCTGAGCTATCAAGATAGTACCAGCTACCGTTATCTTTTAGCCAACCAGTCTTCATAGCACCTGATCCGTCGAGATAGTACCAGCTACCGTCTTTTACCCAGCCAGTTTGCATCCAGCCAGAGTTATCAAAATGATACCAAACACCATTGATTTTTTCCCAGCCGTTAGTTTTGTAAGAGCCGTCGGCGTGCTTATACCACCAACGAGAACCAGATTTGACCCATGACCCTGATTGTCGAGCTCCGTCGGCTCGACCACGACGAATACGAGCTAAAACTTCGTTTGGATCGTTAGTCCAGACACTAGAATATGTATCAACTTTAAAATGAGAAGTTTGGTCAGGGGCATCAGCGGATACTGTCACAGTCGTAGAATACGTTTGACCGTCAGATGATACTTTGACAGTTGTTGTACCTTCTTTGTGTGCAGTGATTTCTCTGCTGCTGTCTATTGTTGCGACAGACGTGTCACTGCTTGACCAGTCACGATTCGTCGGAATGATGACTGTCGGATCCATTGAAGAAAAACGACGTTCCGCGGAAGATTGAGCTGTCAAATAAATCGTCTTGGAAGAGTTTGGTCTAATCTGTATATTTTGAGTTAGGGAGAAATTGCGCAATTCTTCGTTGTATACTTCAGTATAAACGATTGCCTCATTGTAACTTCCAACTAATGAATCTGAATCATTTGTATTTTTAGCAAATAATTGTGAAGTGGTAGGCCAAGTGGAATTAGACTTCGTGAACGTAGACATTGCGACAGTAGTTCATTCTGGATCAATCATATGACGGTAGTGACCTGTTTCACCTGAACCTGTTTTTAGATTCTGTTTTTCTTCATAGAAAAGTTCAACAGCTTTTAAAGCAGTCTCACTACCATAGGCTAAATTCCCCGCTAAATGTGCAAAGTTATCAGAATATACTCCAGCATACAATTGTTCCCCAGTCATACGATGATGAGCTTTGGATATTGTTGCTTCTGCCGCTCTACGAAGTGAAGCTTGTTCAAGACTAGTCGACCATTTGACTGGGACATAGCGGCTTACTAGACCTTCGTTATAAGCTTCTTTACGAATTTCATTGACTCGGTCTACAATCGCTTGTTTATCTGGAGTCAAGAATGTGCCTTTGATACCGACGATTTTCAAACCTGTGGACGTTCTGAAATCAGAAAATGGGTTTATCTCTGAGCCACTCGAATCACGACCGAATACAGTGCGTTCGCTAGCTGAAACTTGATTAGTCGTGAACTTTCCTGCCCCCAGCAGTGATAAGGCTGCAATTGTTGCAAGTATGAAATATTTTCTCTTTTTGTTCAATTAATTTCCTCCTTATTCCTTCTAACAAAAGTTTTTCATCAGATCTCCTTTCCATTGATTTACATCTAGTATACTAAAAATCTTTACTAAAAAACTAAAAGCAACGAAAAAATACGTTTTTCTATATCAACACCCCAAAATCAAGGTGAAATAGAACGTTTTCGTAGTTTTTCTCCTATTTGCTTATGATTAGTGTATAATGTAAAAGTGAAGTTAAAATAAAATAAGGGAGAAAGTTATGTCTACAAATTTCGGCCCCGCGCTTAAAAAAATGAGAGAAGAGAGAGGATTTACTCTAAAACAAGTAGCTGGTACAGCGATTAGCCCTAATAATTTAAGTAAGTTTGAAAAGGGCGAAGCTATGATTAAAGCAGATACTTTCTTTAAAATCTTTGAAAATCTGAATATTGTTTCTAATGAAGACATCATCCTTGTGGTTTCCATGCAAAATGAAGAGACAACCAAATTAGTCGAACATAGAAATGATCGAACTTTGGAGTCTGATGATGCCAAAGATACAGTCAAAGATGATGAAAATCCTTATGTTAGAAATTTCCTTCATCTACTAACTCTCATATCTACTGAAAAAATGCTAACTGAAGAGGATTGGGAAATTCTTGAACAACTAAAAGAGCAGTTGTTTTCTATGGATTACTGGTTACCTTTTGATTTTCATGTATTTCAACGCTTAGGTACTTTATTTGATTTTCCCCTTCAAATGTATCAACAAAAAGAAAAAGAAGTTTTTGAAATTCTTACAAGTAGCCTTCCTTTAGCTACAAATCAAACCCATATGTTGGTGGATGTACTTCGAACAATTGTTAAATACTATTCTGAAAATGCTTATTATGATTTGGCACAACAATTGATAGATAAAATTGAATTGTATCGTATAAAGTATTGCAGGATTTTTGTCCATACTGGTTACTATTTACCTCTATATCCTTTTATGACTATCAAGATGTATGAGGTGTATAATCTTCTTAGACAAAATAAAATAGAGGGGATAAAACTAGGACATCAGATTATCCAACATCTTGATACCATGAAAGTCTTATTTCCAGAAAATGAAATTTTATCCTTAAAAAACTCCTTCATCAAGGAAGTTAAAGAACTCAATAACACAGGGATTCCATTCCCCTAGAAAGGTTATAAATGAAATCATATAAGAAATTTACGATTCTTGCTCTGGCTCTTCTTGGATTTACTAGCCAAACAGTTCTAGCTAATGATGCTAGTCATTCTACGAATAACTCTACCGGTAGTTCAGCTACTAGCTCTGCAAGTACTTCTCAAGCAGCTACAGAAAACCAGCCAATGACTCCTAGTTCGAGTGAGCAGGAGACAAAGCCAACTCTTCCTACTGAGTCTAAGCTACAAACTGGTTGGGTAAAAGAAGATGGGAAGTGGGCTTATTATAGTCAAACGGGTGTCAAATTTACAGATACTCTTTATGAGGGCTACCTATTTGATAAGAATGGTTACTTACTTGAAAATAGCTGGTATCAGATGGCTAACAAGTGGTACTACGCCAATGGTTCAGGAAAATATCTGTCTAACCAATGGAGTCAAATCAATGGTAAGTGGTATGCATTTGATCAAAATGGTGCCATGATGGCTAATATCTGGAAGGGAAATTATTACCTAAAGTCCAGTGGGGCTATGGCAGATAAAGAATGGGTGTACGATCCTAACTACTCTAGCTGGTTTTATCTCAAGTCAGGCGGACACTATGCTGAACAGCAATGGGTTGGCTCTTACTATCTAAAATCTGGTGGCTACATGGCTCACAAAGAGTGGCTTTATGATCCAGATTATAAAGCTTGGTATTATCTTAAAGAAGATGGCGTTTATGTCACTGGAACTTATACTATTAATGGAAGTAGCCATTTTTTCAAAGATAATGGTAAATGGATTCAAGAATTTCCAAAAGGATTTGAAAAGGGGCGCTATAGTAAAACTATTTTCCTAGATCCTGGGCATGGTGGACGTGATTCGGGCGCTTACTATTATGGAATAGCTGAAAAAGATTTGAATCTACAGGTCTCTCGTAAATTACGGAAACGTTTAGAAGAACTTGGCTATACAGTTTTAACATCTCGTGATAGTGATGTGGATGTTGACTTTGTGACAGAGCGTTCTCGTATGGTAAATAAGACGAATGCAGACTTCTTTATTAGTATTCATTTTAACGCTACTGGGAATGACACAACATTGAATCTGGGAATACAGACTTATTCTTATAAGGAAGATGCAGGTTACCCGAGCAAGATTAACCAGTACTGGCACAATAATCCAGACCGAATGAGTGAAAGTAATCGTTTGGGCGCTGACCTTCATTCATCTCTCTTGACCGAGACAGGAGCTAGAGATGCTGGGCTTCTGCAAGCCACCTTCGCTGTTCTTCGTGAGACTGCGAAACCTGCTGTGTTATTGGAGTTGGGTTATATGGATAATCCAGAAGAAAACCAACGAATCCGTAGTGATCAATACCAAGATAAGTTAGTTGAAGGCATTATTAAAGGAATTCAAAAATATTACGCTGGAAATTAAGAAACTAGATCAAACTAAGCTTTGGAGATTTTCCTAGGCTTAGTTTTTTGCATTTGTAATGCTATTCATAACATTAAATTTTCTGAAAATTTAATGAAAAATGAGTGAAAACATGGTATAATGGAACGTAAAATTAATTCAGGTTTCCTGAACCGATAGGAGTAAACAATGAAAAAACTAGGTTTTGTCCTTTTATCTTCAGCCTTGCTATTGACAAGCTTGTGCTGTTAGGTTTGAAAAATCAGCAGATACAAGCGATTCATCTAAGGTGACAGCCTTGTCTGAGTACAAGCAAAAAATGTTTGATAAGGCCACTGCTGAATATAAGACTTTTGTGCAAGAGCAAATCGATAAGCTTTTGACAGATACGGAAGGGTTTGTAAAACTGTTGAAAGAAGGTAAGTTAGAAGAAGCCAAAAAGGTTTATCCACTGATTCGTATGTCCTATGAGCGTTCAGAACCAATTGCTGAAAGTTTTGGTGAGTCAGATGTCAAAATTGACTTCCGTTTGGCAGACTATATGGACGAAAATAAGACAGAAGAAGGTTGGTCAGGATTCCACCGTATCGAGCGTATCCTTTGGGAAGACAATACAACTAAAGGAACTGAAAATCAAGATAAGGAAGATTAAATCTGGTCTAATTGAAAAACTTTGTACTCTGGAAACCATTGTGTGGCAATCGAGAGTGCAAAGTTTTTTGATTTTCTAGTTAAAATGCAGACTGTATTCTTTATAATCACAAGGCTATTAAGAGAGCAGTGGACATTAAAATGATGATTTTGAGTTTTTGTTATTTTTGCTTTGTAGCAAGGTAATATAGTCGCTTTTGGTGTGGAATAAGTGGGAAAGAAAAACAGTTCTTTGAGTTTGATCGATAAAGTAAAGCAAGATATACTGCCCGATAATTTTTCCTCGTGTGGGGTACTTACTTTTGATTTTAAGTTCGATTTTTTCATCTGCATCAAAGCCAGCTTCAGGAAAGCTTTCTAAACTTTTTAAGCCGTCAATAATTTTGGCCACAGTATTTTTATCACCTCAGTCGAAATAATTACTTTATAAGCCATATCGTAGCCTCATATCATCTAAGGAAGTTCCTTGTCCGGATTCATATTCTCTTAAGGCACGTTCAGATTGGGCTTGTAGTTCCTGAATTAATCGCTCACGGTGTAAATCTTCTGCAGATTTTATTGGCAAATCCTGTTCGAGTACAATCTGCTCGATAAAAAGACTAATAGCATCAGTCATAGTCATTCCTTTTTCCTTAATGATAGCTCTAGCTTGTTCCATTGATGATTCATTGATTTTAAAATTGTATTGCTTAGTAAGTGATGTCGTCATGGTATACCTCCAATCGATACTATATATAGCTAGTATATATCTTTTCTATTTTTTTGAGTTTGGAACATGAAAACAGCAGTTGATTTCAAGAAACAAAAAGAACAGTCGAAACTGTTCTTTTTATCATTATTTGAGACCGTATTTTTTGTTGAAACGATCCACGCGTCCATCTGCTTGAGTGAACTTTTGACGTCCAGTGTAGAATGGGTGTGAGTCTGATGAAATTTCCACACGGATCAATGGGTAAGTTTCGCCTTCGAACTCAACTGTTTCGTTAGAGCGTTTTGTTGAACCGCTAAGGAATTGGTAACCAGTAGTTGTGTCCATGAAGACAACTGGGCGATATTCTGGATGGATATCTTTTTTCATTTTGCAATATTTCCTTTCTGCCATGGTCTCTTTGCGAGCCATAGATTGTTACCATACTAGTCTATCAGATTCTGAAAAGTTTGGCAAGTATTTTATCAGTTTTTAAGCAAGTTTTTTAACTTTTGGTAGATGATTTCGTTTTCCTCTAGGCTATAGGAATTAGCACCACTTGCTAGAGGGTGGCCTCCACCATCATGTTCCTTGGCGATTTCATTGATAGGATGAATTTTACTGCGTAAGCGAACACGGTAGTGGCCATCAGCCTGCTCCACAAAAATTCCCCAGAGACTCACACTGTCAATACGTCCAGGTGCACCGACAATGGCTGCAGTTTCAGCATCGGTAACATTGAATTGTTTCAAGACTTCTTGACTCAGGATAACTCGCGCTGCACCATTTTCATCCACTTCCAGATGGTCATAGATGTAGCCTTGAAGTTTAGCAATTTTGTAGCTCATAGTGTCCATTTTGCGAGTGAGAGCCGCAAAGTCAAAGTTCTGTTCTCTTAGAGAGGCAGCCAGGCGAAGAGTCCGTGCAGTCGTAGAAGGATAAAGGAAGCGGCCTGTATCACCAATAATTCCTGCAAAGAGCAACTCAGCAGCGCGATCTGACAAGGCCAGTTGGGTTGTTTGGGCAAATAGGGTAATCATCTCGCTAGCGCTACTTGAACTAGTATCGACCCAAGACAGGTCACCGTATACATCATCATTGGGATGGTGGTCAATCTTAATGAGAAAATCACCTTGACGATAGCGCTTATCGTCAATACGAGCAGTATTCGCCGTATCACAGACGATGACAAGAGCGCCTTGGTAGGCACTATCTTCAACAGAATCCATTTCAGCCATCCAAGTAAGAGTTGGTTCATCAAAACCAACAGCTTTAATGGTTTTTTCTGGGAAATGATGTTTGAGAAGAGCTTTCAATCCCACCTGACTTCCCAAGGCATCAGGGTCTGGTTTCATATGGCGGTGAATGATAATCGTGTCGTATTCTTTGATTTTTTCTAAAATTTGATGGCAAATTTCCATAGATAACCTCAATTCTTTCTCATTTCATTGTAGCACAAGAATTTTTATTTTTAAAATGAAAAAGATGTGATATAATGGAGAAAGATAAATTGAGGAGGACGATATGGCATTAGCAAAAATTGTATTTGCCAGTATGACCGGTAATACCGAAGAAATTGCAGATATTGTAGCAGACAAATTACGTGACTTGGGCTTGGATGTCGATGTTGATGAATGTACAACTGTTGACGCTTCAGACTTCTTGGAAGCAGACATTGCTATCGTTGCGACCTATACTTATGGTGATGGAGAATTGCCAGATGAGATGATGGACTTCTACGAAGACTTAGCAGATCTCAACTTGAATGGCAAAATCTACGGAGTGGTCGGCTCAGGAGATACCTTCTACGATGAATTCTGTAAGGCTGTTGATGACTTTGACCGCGTTTTTGTAGCGACAGGAGCAGAAAAAGGTTCAGAGTGTGTTAAAGTTGATCTCTCTGCTGAGGAAGAAGACATTGACCGCTTGGAACAATTCGCAGAAGAATTGGCTGCAAAAGTAGGATAAGTATAAACGTGCGCTGATGTAATCAATCAGTGCATTTTTCTTATCGAGAGTTGGGATTTTACTAGCCTATTTGGTGGCTTTTTGATACAATAATTCAAATAAAGGAGGAGACTGTATGGATTTAGATATTATTCGCCAAGAAATTGATCAAATCGACGACCAAATCGTTAAGCTCTTAGAAGAACGAATGCATTTGGTTGAGGATGTAGTTGCCTATAAGAAAGCTTCAGGTAAAGCAATTTTAGATACCAAGAGAGAAGAAGTTATTTTTGAAAAGGTTAGAAGTCGTGTAGGAGACAAGCGCTATCAGGAGACTATTGTAGCGACTTTTTCGGACATACTCAAACGTTCGCGTGATTATCAGGATCAAAATATCAAATGAAAAAAGAACAATTTTATCCGCTAGGGATTTTTCTAGCTGCTATGTTGGGCGGACTTGTCCGCTACCTAGTTTCCACTTGGTTGCCAGCCAGTCCAGACTTTCCTTGGGGCACTCTCTTTGTCAACTATCTGGGAGTTTTCTGCCTGGTTTATCTTGTCAAGGGTTATCTGGTCTATAAGGGGACTAGTAAGGGCTTGGTTTTAGCACTAGGTACAGGTTTTTGCGGAGGTCTAACAACCTTTTCTAGTCTCATGCTTGATGCTGTGAAACTACTGGATACTGGGCGTTATCTTAGTTTAGTTATGTATTTGCTTTTGAGTATTGGTGGAGGTCTACTCTTGGCTTATTTTCTAGGGAGGAAGAAATGGTAATCGTCTATCTTGCAATTGCTTGTGGCTTAGGAGCGCTCGTACGGTATTTCTTTTCCCGCTATAATCAAGCATCTAAATTGCCCCTTGGAACGCTCATAGCCAATCTTCTAGGTTGTTTTTTAATTGGATTATTCTACAATCATGTGGAGTCTAAGGAAGTCTATGCTATTTTAGCAACAGGATTTTGTGGCGGTTTGACAACTTTTTCCACCTTGAATGATGAACTTCAAAGACTGTTAAGTGATAAGAAGGTATTTTATTCTTATTTGGCTTTGACCTACCTAGGTGGTTTGATTGCGATTTTTTTAGGAATTCTGCTATGTAAGTGTCTAGTGTTTTGAGGTAAATAGAAAATATTGAGTTAACGGAAAATTCCGTTAGCTC
>NZ_JVLI01000113.1:0-465 GCF_001072315.1 Streptococcus pseudopneumoniae
GGCAAAGGTCTCTACTTCTATGAAGTGGACTTGGCAGGTACTCAAGGCAAATCAGATAAAGAGCTTCTTGATCTTTTGAAACAAAATGGCACTCAAAGCTATAAAGCAACTATCAAGGTGTACGGTGCAAAAGACGGCAAGGCTGATTTGAGCAACCTCGTAGCGACTAAGGATTTGGATGTCAACTTGAATGGCTTGACCACCCCAGCTGAAGTGCAAAAAGGCGTGGCCGATAACACCAAAGACACAGTAGATGTTCCAGCTACTTACTTGGACAAAGCCAATTTCCCTGGCCCATTCACAGCTGGTGTCAACCAAGTTATTCCATACGAATTCTTTGCCGGAGACGGTATGTTAACTCGCCTTATCTTGAAAGCATCAGACAAGGCCCCATGGTCAGATAACGGTTCAGCTAAAAATCCAGCTCTCCCACCAGTAGAAAAATTAGGCAAAGGTCTCTACTTC
>NZ_JVLI01000114.1:0-5607 GCF_001072315.1 Streptococcus pseudopneumoniae
CAGTGCTTTGAGCAACCTACGGCTAGTTTCCTAGTTTGCTCTTTGATTTTCATTGAGTATAAATAAATACTCCAAAGCCTGCAAAAATCTCAAATATCCTCTTACAATTTGATATAATAGTAAAAAGAACTCGATTGAAGGAGGAAATGATGTCGGTTTTAGTAAAAGAAGTGATTGAAAAGCTTAGACTAGACATTGTCTATGGCGAACCAGAATTGCTTGAAAAGGAAATCAATACAGCGGATATTACGCGACCTGGTCTTGAAATGACAGGTTATTTTGACTACTACACGCCAGAGCGGATTCAACTTTTGGGGATGAAGGAGTGGTCTTATCTGATCAGCATGCCTTCCAACAGCCGTTATGAAGTTTTGAAAAAAATGTTTCTACCTGAGACACCTGCGGTCATTGTTGCCCGTGGTTTGGTGGTTCCAGAGGAGATGTTAAAGGCAGCCAGAGAATGTAAGATTGCCATTTTAACCAGCCGTACAGCTACTAGTCGTTTGTCTGGAGAGTTATCTAGCTATCTGGATTCTCGTTTGGCAGAACGTACCAGTGTGCATGGAGTCTTGATGGATATCTATGGAATGGGTGTCTTGATTCAGGGTGATAGTGGCATCGGTAAGAGTGAGACAGGTCTAGAGCTTGTCAAACGTGGTCACCGCTTGGTAGCCGATGACCGGGTCGATATCTTTGCCAAGGATGAGATTACTCTCTGGGGTGAACCAGCTGAAATTTTGAAACACTTGATTGAAATTCGTGGGGTTGGGATTATCGATGTTATGAGTCTCTACGGTGCCAGTGCTGTCAAGGATTCTTCACAGGTTCAGCTTGTTGTCTATTTGGAAAATTACGACACGCATAAAACTTTTGATCGTCTTGGCAACAATCCAGAGGAATTAGAAATTTCTGGCGTAGCTATTCCTCGTATCCGTATTCCAGTTAAAACAGGTCGTAATATTTCTGTCGTGATTGAGGCAGCTGCCATGAATTATCGTGCCAAGGAAATGGGCTTTGATGCGACGCGTTTGTTCGAAGAACGCTTGACAAATCTCATCGCTCGAAATGAGGTGCCTAATGCTTGATCCAATTGCTATTCATCTAGGCCCTCTAGCCATTCGTTGGTATGCCCTGTGTATTGTGACAGGTTTGATTCTTGCGGTTTATTTGACCATGAAAGAAGCGCCTAGAAAGAAGATCATACCAGACGATATTTTAGATTTTATCTTGGTAGCCTTTCCTCTGGCTATTTTAGGAGCTCGTCTCTACTATGTCATTTTCCGTCTTGATTACTATAGTCAGAATTTAGGAGAGATTTTTGCCATTTGGAATGGTGGTTTGGCCATTTACGGTGGTTTGATTACAGGGGCTCTTGTTCTCTATATCTTTGCTGATCGCAAACTTATCAATACTTGGGATTTTCTAGACATCGCGGCGCCTAGCGTCATGATTGCCCAAAGTTTGGGACGTTGGGGCAATTTCTTTAACCAAGAAGCCTACGGGGCTGCAGTGGATAATCTGGATTATCTACCTGGCTTCATCCGTGACCAGATGTATATTGAAGGGAGCTACCGTCAGCCGACCTTCCTTTATGAGTCTCTATGGAATTTACTTGGATTTGCCTTGATTCTGATATTGAGACGAAAATGGAAGAGCCTCAGACGAGGTCATATCACTGCTTTCTACTTGATTTGGTATGGTTTCGGTCGTATGGTTATCGAAGGCATGCGGACAGATAGCCTCATGTTCTTTGGCCTTCGAGTGTCTCAATGGCTATCAGTTGTCCTTATCGGCCTCGGTATTTTTATCATTCTATATCAAAATCGAAAGAAGGCCCCTTACTATGTTACAGAGGAGGAAAACTAAATGTTAGAAGTTGCATATATTCTTGTTGCCCTAGCTTTGATTGTCTTTTTGGTCTATCTGATCATTACTGTACAAAAGCTTGGACGTGTGATTGATGAAACAGAAAAGACGATTAAAACCTTGACTTCAGATGTGGATGTGACCTTGCATCATACCAATGAATTGCTGGCTAAGGTCAATGTCTTGGCAGATGATATCAATGTCAAGGTGGCAACAATTGATCCACTCTTTAATGCTGTTGCAGATTTATCTCTATCTGTTTCAGACCTCAATGATCATGCGCGTGTCTTGAGCAAGAAAGCTTCATCAGCAGGTTCAAAAACACTCAAGACTGGTGCAAGTTTGTCAGCTCTTCGTCTTGCAAGTAAATTTTTCAAAAAATAAAAAAGGAGAATTCTTATGGGTAAACTATCCTCAATCCTTTTAGGAACCGTTTCAGGTGCAGCTCTTGCCTTGTTTTTAACAAGCGACAAGGGCAAACAAGTTTGCAGTCAGGCTCAAGATTTTCTGGATGATTTGAGAGAAGATCCAGAGTATGCCAAGGAGCAGGTTTGTGAAAAACTGACAGAAGTTAAGGAGCAGGCTACAGATTTTGTTCTGAAAACCAAAGAACAGGTAGAGTCAGGTGAAATCACTGTGGACAGTGTCCTTGCTCAAGCCAAATCATGTGCCCGTCAAGCGACAGAAGCTTCTAAAGAAATCTTGAACAGTCTCAAAGAACAACTGGAAGAAAAAGTGGTTGTGGAAGAACAAGAAGGTCAAGAAATCGTCATCGAGATTCAAGAAGATTAAAATCAGTATACCGTTTCTTGGTTTTTTATAAAATCAAGAAATGGTTATTTTTTTCCTTTAATGAACTCTTTGTGATATAATGGCAGTATAGAGCGTGCAATATTTTGATTTCTTCCATAATGTAGTAAAATTTTAATAGCAGGTTATTGATTATCATACGGATGGGGAAGTGGACCTAGATGATAAAAGAGAAAAGATAACCTTGGTTCTTTTTTACAGAGTTGTTTGGTAGTCTAAAATAAGTGCTTCTGTCCGTAACCTAAATAACCCGCCTGATGAACTGGGTGACTGGGTTGAGCTATTACAAGAAATAGTTATTTAAAAATTGAAAGGATTTAAAATGTGACGGATTAAAGTATAGTAAAGTTCCTAAAGTTTATGAGATGAAAAAATTATGATTTTGTTAACAGAAAATGTTAGCGTTTTCTATATTGTGTATAAAAAATAGTTAGAAAGAAATTTGATTAAATGAAAGATATTTTTAATAAGCGACAACGTTTTTCGATTCGAAAGTTTTCTGTTGGAGTGGCTTCTGTACTAATAGGAGTTTCCTTGTTTGCTCCGACTCAAGGAGTCTTGGCTTCTACGGAAAATAATTTGGTAACAGAGATAGGGGCTAATTCTGAAAGGGAGAGTTCGATCCCTACTGTGGAGAAAAAAGAAGAGGCTCAAAGTTCGCTAGAGAATCGAGGAGATATTTCCAGTCCATCTTCAAAAGATATTCCAATGATATCTACAAGAACTACAGAACTTGAGACATCTGGGGATACAGAAAATAATAGTTTGACCACAAGGACTTTCGTGGTGGGTGAAGACAGATCAAGCACTCCAGCGGTGAGAGCAGCATCAGTTCCCTCTTCCGATATTAAAAAATATGAATTGACTGAGGAAGATGCTAAAAAAATCAAAGCAGGACTAATCGGTTCAGAAGGTGATAAGTATGATAGCCTATTGCTAGATGGACCTGAGTTGAAGCCGAATGATTATACAGATGAGGATTATCTAAGTAATAAAGATGAAATTTATATTTATGAAAAAGGCGGGAAAAAGTATGTAGGATATAATAGTCATCCGCTACTAGAAGATACTGATGGTGATGGTATTATTGATAGTGACGAAAAGTCAGATGAAAAATTAAAATGGAACGTAAGCGAGCGCGATATGATTATGTTCATGGAATTGTCCTACCGTGATGATAATTATATTGATAGAGTGCTGGATCATAAGAAACCCTTAACAGAGTCAGAGTTATATAAAAAGAATGGTGAAACTAGACCACGTTATGAGTATATGATGATGAATAAGGAATTAGCTCCTTATTGGAAAAGAAAGAAAAGCTACCATACCTCCAGTGGACTAGATGCTGTCTTGTATGAAACAAAGAGTGATTTCTCATATTTACCAAATGGAACTGCACAAGTATTAGCCTTTCGTGGAACAAGTGATGCCAAAGATATAGGAGCTGATATAACACTGGGAACAGGAAGCAATCCTCAACAAGGGATCGATGCAGAAAATATCATGTGGGAACTGGCTAAAGATAAGAGTATTACCAATCTATATTTGACAGGGCACTCTTTAGGAGGATATTTAGTACAACGGGCAATGGTTGAAGCCTATCAGTTGGCATATTCTGACAGCAGAGTCATGTCTTCTAAAGACCAGCGGGCTTATAGAAACTTTTATAATAATGTCTTAAAAAAAGGAACAACCTTTAATGCCCCAAAAGTAAGGACAGGTCTGTTCTCATCATCTGCGTTTTGGCAAAAAGGTTTAGATAGTAAAAACATAGCTAAGTCTGGGAAAATGACACATTATATAGTTAATAATGATTCTACTATAAGAAAAAGTGTCAGTAATGATAGTGATGTTGTCATAAATGTTGGAAATACAAAAGGAGGTCATAGTTCCCGTTCTTATTTTGAAGCCGATATGATTAATAGACGACCAGAGTTTATTTCTGGGAAACGAATTTCCTTAGATGGGATAGGTTTTCAAAATCCTAAGATTACTACAGCTAAGTCTTTAGAAAAAGTTGGAGAAACTGTTGTATATAGTAAACGCGGAAATGACATCATTAAGTTAACAACTGTTAGTATTAAGGATCCTGATACAGGAAATATTACTGAGAATAAAACTGATGAAATCTTTAAGAAAGATGGAGCTAAGGACAAAGTAGAAACAACAGCAATCCCATCACCTAAGAATTATGTAAAAGATGAAAGTCGCGAAAAAGAACAAGCTAATGTTGAAGTACCTGGTAAAGCTGGAGAACAGACGGTAACAACAACTTATAGTGTCAATCCTAACACTGGAGATCTTATTGAACATGTAGGACAACCAGTAGTTAAGAAACCGGCAACAGAAACAGTTGTCAAAGTCGCAGCCAAGGATGAAGTAGAATACATTAAAAAAGGAGCCGACGTTGTTAAGAAGACAACAAGCTACACAGTAAACTCAAAAACTGGCAGTCTTACTTCGACTGAGAAGGAAGAAGTAGTCAATAGAGGTGGCGCGAGGGATATAGTTGAGTATAGTTCAGTTGAACCCACACCAGTTTATTTAAAAGATGTGAACAGTCCAAAAGGTACTAATACCGTTCAATTTCCAGGGAAAGCAGGAAAAACTAAAGTCACCACAACATATAGCGTAAATCCAGTAAATGGAACCCTAATTCCATCAAAAGTCGAACCAGAAGTCGTATATAGACCAATAGCTAGAGTTGTAAAAGTGGGAGCGAAGGATAAAGTAGTAGAAACGCCAATTGAACCTGAAGTTGAGTATGTTAGAGATGGTGAAAAAAACTTCGGTACACCATCTCATCGTACTGAGGGTAAAAAAGGTAAAACGGTTACTACAATCACTTACGATGTAGATTCAAACGATGGTCATATCACAGAACACGTTGGCAACCCAGTAGTCACCCCAGCAGGTAAGACAATTGTTAAA
>NZ_JVLI01000115.1:0-8586 GCF_001072315.1 Streptococcus pseudopneumoniae
TGTTTAGATAGTCAGCATGTAAAGGCTTATTGATGTTTCCTTTTGTGTCGATATATGTAAAAATAAATTGTTCTGGATTACTGATGATGCCAAATTTTGCCAGTTCATATTTTTGTTGTTCTTTCCAAGAGGTAAGGAGTTGAAGTAAGTCATTAGAAATAGAGAAAATAGTTTTCTTATTTCCCTTAGTAGATTTCACTTGTCCATATCTATCTAAAGCTTGAATTAGCTGAATCTGTGATTTTGAAAAATCGATATGTTTCCATTGAAGAGCATAGGTTTCAGATTTTCTATCGCCTAAGAAAAAAGTGAGATAAAATAGGACATAATCTTTAAGGGTTATTTTATCATTCTCTAAATCTTCTTGAAATGCTGAGAACCACTCTTGGAGTTGTTCATGAGTTAGATATAAATCTTCCTCTCTCTTTGACTCTGCAAGTTGAATCTTTTTAGTGGCCTTTATTCTTCTTAATATTTTTGCAACCTTATTAGCTTCTATATATTCAAGTTCTTCTGCCCAGTCAAAAATAGAAATCACATAGCTACGTAAAGATTTGAAGTTTGCATATTCATTAGCCTTAGACGTCATTAGATTTAGGATAACCTGCTTGTTTTGATTTAGAAACTGTATCGTATAGTTTCCAAGAAGTGGTAGTATATGTTTTTCAAAACAGGTTTTGGTATTAGCAACTGTTGACCTACTTGGTGGTTTAGAAGTAGATGTAGTTTGTCCTTCTTTATAAGATTCCCACCAGATATTGTTATAGAAGTCTGAGAAAAGAATATCTCCTTTTGCTAGTCCTGTAAATTCATTATCTTCTATTTGATTTAACTTGGTAAGCAAGTCTATCTCAGCTTGTCTTGCCTCCTTCCTTGTTTTAAATCGCTTATCGTAATAGTTGCTATTAACGATACCAAGTGGCATTCGTGCTTCTATTGGGATATAGATTTTTAAGCGAAAAGTACCGTTCTTTGTCTTACTGATAGGCATGATATCCTCCTTGTGTATCGAACCAGAAAATATCATGACTATTATAAAACAAAAATATAGATATTTCTAGTTTTGTGAGTAAAGCCATGAATTAATGGCCTCTTTATTAAATCGTATAGTCTTACCTATTTTTATTGTAGGCAGTCCTTTCTTGATCCAACTATCTAGAGTATTGTTTGAGATGCCTAGATAGTGGCAAGCCTGCTGTTTGTTTAAAAATGGGCTTTCAAGGTTACTATGGTGCAGTTTCTTTTCAATTTCTTTTGTGATAAGTTCAGCGAGTAGGTGCTGAATTTGTTGAACTTGTTCGTCTGGTAGAATTACTTGCATAAGTTATTTCTCCCTATTGTGCTATAATTGAAGTATCAGTTGATTTTTAATCATCTGTATTTGCCTCATCAGTATTGCTCGCCAAAGTATCTTCTGATGAGTTTTTTTTGTTGTTTTGGGGATTATAGCGTCTAGAATCTAAAAATTTTGTAAAAAAGTAGGTTCGTTCAATTATTAATCCCAGTAGTGAAATATCTTTATTTCTAGCGTAGTGAACTAAGTCTTCGAACTCGGTAAAATCGTTATCGGTGATTACATCGATAACAGTTTCTAGAAATAAATTTGAATTTTGCTCTATCAAGAACTTATCAAGTTCGAATCCGCAACCTGATTCAATATCCTCTATATTGTATAAAGTTTTTTCAGGATTTTCTGCATGTATGAAATAATCATACATACCTTTTGGTGACATGACAACTTCAACGTGGGAAGGTGTATTGAGTTTCTCAGTAAGAAGCTCTGATACTTGGGAATAACTTTTTAGCGATTCAAAAAATAAGACTCCGTGCTTGTGCGATTTTTTAAATTCCCCAGTTTCCCTGTTAATGTCCTTATTATGCCAAGGACTTAGAATAAATGGAATGTGCAACTCTTCGAGAATTTCTAAATAATTTTCTGGGGCACTTTCCTTATAGAATAGGAATGCCCATTTATTTGAACGTTTTTCTTTAGCCATTTTATCGTCTTTCTATGATTATTGATTATTGATTTATTGGGGGTCGTAGTAACCCCAATAAATCTTCTCTTGGGGCTTTGCCCCAAACCCTAGCCTCTCCTGCCCGATGAAACCCCATCGAACCGAAAACGCTTGCCAATTCAGCAAGGGATGGGGTAGTATTTTTTGGCGCTTCACTCTCTGCCGTTGGCATTCGTTGCGCTTAAAAAATCTCCACCCCTCAAGCCCTTGCGAATAGGCATTTTCCTGCTAATGAGGTCGTGCCGACACCTATACCGATGAAACTATTTGTAAGGCCAGTGTCGCATCAAACAAGTGTAGCAGAAAAATCGCTAGCTATATCTTGAAAATAGCTCCTGCATCCGTTGATTTAACCGTTCCTCGTCCCTTACTTGAATCGTACGAAACATCTTAACAGGTTCTCCCTCAAGTTGGAAATAGCCATATCCTCTCGGTTTTACTACAACTTCATCTTTTTCCATATCAGGAAAAAGGAGTTGTCTGTTGTTTGCTGCTAGCAGAAAGCTAGTAGACAAAGATATAACACAGTTAAAGTTATATCGTCCGGGCAAATCTACTAATAAGAACCGCTGACTGGATAAGATTAGCCTATGACCTAGACTTCTGCCCATACTATTCATCATTAGCATTTTAGACAGTATTTCCTTGTGCTTTTTTTTATCAATTTGTTCAAGATAAGCTAGGAATGCCTGCCACTCGTCAAAGATAAGATAAATATTATGAGTTTTTTCTTCCGATTTATTAAGTCTGGCTTGAAAGCGATCATAAACAGTCTCAAACAACTCAAGGCATTCAAAACCTCTAGCAACATGATTGCCGGTCATTGAAAACATATCTTCATCAGCTTTAAAATCCATGAAATATGCTTCAGCAGTTTCGTCATAAAAGGAAATCAATCCTACCAGTCTGCGCAAGAACGTTGACTTGCCTACCCCTGATGGGCCTGCAATAATCCAGGCATGGTATCGGTTTATGTCAATAGAAACAGGAGTGGGTTGACCTCTGTTGTTGACTTCAAAAACGTTTTTAATCATATTAGAAGTCCTCTTCTTGCTTGATTTCAGTCTGTCTTGCCATACGATTGTATGTTGCCTCTTCAATTGTTTTGACATCAAATTTAGCAACCCAACCAGCACCAACATTCATTTCTATGTGCATATAGTCAAGAGCAAATTCATTTGTGTATTTAGCCAACACTCCCATGAAATAATCTTCAAGCTCCTTTTGGGAGTTTGTGTCAAGATTATTAGCGAGATAGATCCAAACATCTATACCTCGTGTGGTAGCAGGATTTATAGTTTTTAACTGTAAATCATGAGATAAGTTTTGATTGAGATGATTGACCACGTTTTGTAAGACAGTACCTTTTCGGACTTGTAGTTGTTCATCAGCTTTCTTATTGAACCACCAAAGTGTGACATTTTGAATCAATGTAGTTATAAACTTAACTTGCTTGCCTGTTAACAAGAGGCATTGTTCCCATAAATTTTCATTTCTCTTAACAACCTCATCTGACACAATGAGAAACTGTCGTTTTAGAGAGATGTATAGAGTATTAAAACCTTGCCATATAAATAATGCAAGAATAAGATAAAAGAATATTTGTATCAACATATATGTTACCTCGTCATATAGTGAGTAGTTATCATCTAAACAATGCAGATGATAACTCACTATGTTCGTCACTTATCTTAATGAAATATCAGCAAGTTCAGCTACAAGAGCGAGTCCGACCGGTTGCTTCAACTTGTCAAGAACAAATGACAAGTCATACTTGTTAAGTATGATGTCAGTATTGACCAAACCATCTAAACTCTCGTTTTGATAGTTCTTCAACTTGACTTTGAACGTCGGGCAGTAATTTTCTTGACCAATACTAGCGAACTGTTCATAGAGTTCGACATCTACGCATATTAGCGAAGCCCATAGCCGTTGATTTTCTTGACCTTCGTTAATGACTCCAGTGTTGGTATCAATTACTTTGATATCTGACGAGATATCAATAGAAGTTGATAAAGCATCTAAAAATGCTCTTGCGCTTTCGTAGTTTCCTACTGATAATTTTTTTTCTTTAGACATATGAATGCCTCCTTTGCTCATCTTCCGTCTGACTAGCAATTTTAACTTTTAACGATAGGACGGTCTATATTTGAATTAGTTAGCTAACTTATGACACTATTGTACACGAAATAAAACATTTATTCAATGAGGTTTTTAGTATTGCTTGGTGTCGTATAACACGTTACTTTTGACACTTTTTTAAAAAGATGTTATAATGGTGAAAAAGGAGGAGCTATATGTTTCATTTTTCTGATTTAAAGAAAGAAAAACAGATAGATTTTATCTCTAAAAATCTATCTGAAATTTTATTTAAGCAACGACATGAACTTAATCTATCACAAGAACAATTTTTAAAAAAATTCTTTAATTATAATATCTATACTAAAAAATCTGGTTATTTATCCTTATCACAATTAAAACGCTATGAAAAAGAATACAAAAAGCAAGTTCCTTTCACTGTGCCTAAAAAAAACAGCAAAATATTTGATATAATTCTAAATTTCTCTGTTGTAGATACGATATATAGAGAAAAAATATTTCAGGATTATTTAAAAGAAGATTCACTTAGATTTGCTAAGCAATTAGAAGAACTAGGTTTGTTAGATTGTCTAGAAAAAGCAACTAGTGGGCTAGTTGCAATGAATTATTATAATTCTCTAACAGGTAAAAATTATGATAAATATTTTCTATTAGATTGGCTATTCAATAATGCAAGACAAGGCTTGTCTGGGGAGCAGATACCTGAACTAATTTACGATGGTATTAAAACAAGGCATGATATAAAGAGAGAAACTAAAAACTAAATTAGCATTAGCAAATTAAAAAAAGCCAAGTCATGCTGTATGTGACTCGGCTTATTTTTCTATCTCATCTAGAAAATCAATCAAAAGTTTTGTGACCCTATCCTGCTTACTAGGTGCTAATTTTTCCAGCTTAAACAATAATTGATTTATCAGCGGATTACTTTCAGTAAGAGAAATGTCAAAGAAACTTTCTATATCTGTATCAAGAGCGTCCATGATTTTTTCAAGGGTTTTGATTTTGATATTTGGTTCAAGGTTTTCTAATTTATAAGTATATTTTAATGGTAAGTCCGCCAGCTCCTCTAGTTGCTGTTGGGTGATATTTTTTTGCAATCTCAGTAGGCGGATTCGCTTGCTGATATAGGATTGTAGGTTCGTTTTTGTCATCTCAGTACCTCTTTAAATCCTATCATACTGGAATTTGTGTCCTTTAAAAACTACTTAAAAAGAGAAAAAAACAGTTATATAGTTTTAAAATACTACAACATGTGATAAAATAGGACTATAAAACTATCAAAAGGAGTTTATATGATGGAATCAAACACTCAAGGTCACGGAACCATCAAGAAATTGCGCACAGGCGCTGTCGTTTCTACTTTAGCACTTACTGCTTTTGGGGTATCTACTGGGGTATCGGCTAGTGAGACTGAAGTAGCCGTTAATGAGCCTGCAACTAGGGTAGTTGCTCAGGACGAGGTAGTCCCTAAAGTTCCTAGCCAAGCTGATGTTGATAAGGCTAAGGCTGAATCGGACAAGGCTAGTCAGGATGTAGCTAAGCAAAAAGAGGTTGTTGCATCTACTGAAGCAAACATTGCTAATGCTGAAAAGACTATCGCTGAAACTACTAAAAAGGTAGATGAAGCTAAGACGGTTACACCTGAAAAGGTTGCTGAGGCTAAGGCTGACGCTGACAAGAAAGCCAGCGAACTTGCTACTGCTGAGAAGACTGTAGCTGATGCTGATAAGTCTGTATCTGCGACTGCTGAGAAAGTCGAAGACCAAACAAAGGTAGTATCTAATGCTGAGAAAACTGCAACTGCTACAGCTAATAAGGTAGCTGACGCTCAGAAAAAAGTAGATGCTCTTTCATCTACTACTGATGTTGCTCCCCTTGAAAAAGAGGTAGCTACCCTTACTACTCAGGTCGCTGAAGACACTCAAGCCGTAGCAACTGCCCAAGTCAACCTTGATAACGGTAAAAAAGCTCAATCTAACAAAGACCAAGCTATCAAAGACGCTCAAAGTGGGGTATCTAGCGCTGAGTCTAATCTCACTCAAGCTACTACAGCCCTTGCCAACGCTAAAGCTGACCAATCTAACAAAGATAAGGCAGTTAACTCAGCTAAATCAGCTCTTGATGTAGCTAAACAAGGTGTTACTGAGACAACTACAACTTCTGAAACATTATACGATGTTCCAAAGGCAACTTACTCTCCAGTCTTGTCTGATGAGTACATTAAGGCAATTAAAGCCCTAGCTAATGGTACAGGCAATGTTCTTGATGTTAAGAAAGCAGTGGGTAAACCTTACATTGATGCCAAGACTGGCGTAGGTGCTTCAAATTTGTTTAATTACAACTTCACGGGTAGTTATTTCTACAAAGGTAAGGATATTGCTTACGGTAGTGAAGACACAGATAAAACAGAAATTGTTGATTTCCAACACCTATCTAAAGAGCAAGCAACTAAATTGAGTTTGTATGCAGCGTCTATCGTTAATGACTTGCGTGCTAAGGTTGGTACTGCACCTCTTAAGGTTAGTGAAAGTTCTGTTGAATTGGCTACTCAGTTTAACCATTATGCAAATCCTTTTGAAAAAGCAACAGATGGTAAGGTAAGTCCAAACTACATGAAAACTCTAGCTGAGAAGTTTGCTATGGGTAAAGAGTCCGCTAAGTTTGACTTGGATGCTCTGGGTATTCGTAAAGAAGATATCCCAGATTACACAGGCAAGGGTACTCTTTCAACTATGGCTCAAATCAAGCAAGTTATGTATGAGGGTATTGTTAAGGCAGTTTTTGGTTCAGCAGGTACAAGTTCTAGCGAAGAACCGTATAGTGGTGCTTTGTCACTTCTAGGTTTCCGTGATACTGATAAAACAAATCTTGGTGTAGGTGTAGGTTATGGTTATAGTCAGCTTGGGGCACAGTATGAGACTAGTCTCACTTTATCTCCTACTAAAGAGGTAACTACAACTACTCAGAAGGTAGACGCTAAAGCAGTTGAAACTGCCCAAAAAGCCTATGATGGTGCGGTCAAAGCATCTCAAGAAGCTAAATCAGCAGTACAATCAGCCCAAACTGCATACACTAACGCAGAAACAGCTCTTGCTAATGCTCGTACTCATCTTTCTGATTTGGTAGGTAACAAAGTTGATGTTCCAGCTCTTGAAAAGGCTCTTGCTGACGCTAAAGACAAACTAGCGCAGGACACTAAAGCATTGCAAACTGCTAAGGAATCGCTTGCTCTAGCTAAATCAAATGCTACTGACAAAGCTAAGGCTCTTGCTGAAGCTAAAACAGCTCTTGCTAATGCTAAAGCAGAACAATCAGATGCAGACAAGGCTCTTGCTACAGCTAAGGGTGAGTTGGAAGTTCTTACTAAGGCTCATGATGTAGCAGTCTTGGCTCGTAAGTCAGCTGGTCAAGACCTATTCCGTAAACGTGAAGCATCTAAAGAAGCTACTGACACTCATACAGTACTTGAACTTGCTCTTACACACCGTGATGAAGTCCTTAAGGCTTTGGACAAAGAACTTACTGACGTTAATGCTAAACTTGGTGTACTTCGTGCTGAGTTGGAGACTGCTAAGGAAGAGTTGGCTCGCCTTGGGGGTATCGCAGAAGCTAAGGCTCGTGGGTATGAGAACTTTAAGCAACTCAAAGCTGACCATGACGCATACCTTGCTGAACAACAACGCTTGCAGGCTTTGAAAGACAGAGCAGAAGAAATCCGTAATGCAGGTGGGGAGGTTAAGCCTGTCCTTGACGCTGACGGTAAAGTAGTTGATGTTGTGGATGGGAAGGCTCAGAATAAGGCTGTAGTTGCGACAGTGGGAACTAAAGACGATAAAACATATCAAGCTCCTGCACAAGCTACAAATGCAAAAGTAGAACCTAAGAAACAACTTCCAAATACAGGAACAAAGGATTCAGGGCTTTTAGCATTGCTTGGAGCAAGTGTTGGACTCCTCGCTTTAGCAGGAAAACGAAAATATAATAGATAAAAAGAAAGAGAGCGGAGGCTCTCTTTTCTATGGTGTTGTTCTAATATGTATAAATTTTATATAAGGAAAACTTTTGATATTCTGGTTCGATTTTTACTTATTTTTTATGAAAGTTTACCTTATTTTAATGAAACTGATTGAAATTATTTGAAATTTTATTTTTTGAAAACCTATGAAAACGTTGATTTTAAAGCACTTTGAAATTAGATGAAATAAGTGGTGCCCCAACCAGGTCTTAAGAAAGCTCGTAAAGCATCACAATTTAGTAAACGTTAATTCGAAAGAATTACTATACTTACAAAGAGCACCTTTCGGGGTGTTCTTTTTGTACTTTCTTACTAAATTGGTGCAATTGACACAGTTGTTGCGACTTTAGTCGCTTACAAATGTGGCTGCAACATGACGAAGTCAGTTGCCTCAAAACGTTAATCAATACGATTATATCAACGTTTCAAAGCACTCAAAAGTTTACCTTATGG
>NZ_JVLI01000116.1:0-15956 GCF_001072315.1 Streptococcus pseudopneumoniae
ACTCTTCGAAAATCTCTTCAAACCACGTCAACGTCGCCTTGCCGTATATATGTTACTGACTTCGTCAGTTCTATCTACAACCTAAAAGCAGTGCTTTGAGCTGACTTCGTCAGTCTTATCTGCAACCTCAAAACAGTGTTTTGAGCAGCCTGTGGCTAGTTTCCTAGTTTGCTTTTTGATTTTCATTGAGTATTAGTTGCTAGAGCAAGGCACTCGTAAAGCCTAGGTTATAGGTAGATAAACGACTGAGGATTTGAAAAAATAGATATGTAGAAAAATAACCGTTAAGTCTTATTCTTAGCGGTTTTTTATATTATTTAATAGCGCTGATATTTCATTAATGATGTTTGACTTTGTGATGTTGCTAGTGCTTTAAGTTGATTGCTACTATTTTTGATGGTGTGAATGTGTTTATAAATAATGTACCTAAGCTAAGTACGAAAGTTTTGGACTCTATAATTTTAATATACATTAAAAAATAAATTAACGCGTGTTAATTTTTCTTGACTTAAATTTTTTTAATTGATATACTATTTTCAGAGAGCTAACAATTATATATAAATGTACTACTCTATTTCCTAGATAATACTTAGTAAAACTTTTTATAACAAAGGCTAGCAAAGTTAAAGTTTTCTATCTATTGGAAGTTAAATAAATATGTAAGGAATTAAAATGAAAAAAAGTACAGTATTGTCATTAACCACAGCTGCAGTTATTTTAGCAGCATATGTCCCTAATGAGGTAATCCTAGCAGATACACCTAGTTCTGAAGATTCTTTAAAAATATCTGATAAAGAAACAGTAGTAGTAGGTAAACAAAAAGAAAACAAAGAAAAACTTGAAGATATTCATAATGCTATAGAAACTTCAAAGGATACTGAAGAGAAGAAAACAACGGTTATTGAGGAAAAAGAAGTTGTTAGTAAAGAATCTGTGATAGATAACAAAACTAGCAATGAAGAAGAAAAAATCAAAGAAGATTCCAATCAATCCCAAGAAGATAAAGCGGACTCGTCTGCAAGGAAAGACCCAGAAAGTCCCAAAAAAGAGGATAAACTTGTCTATATTGCTGAATTTAAAGATAAAGAATCTGTAGAAAAAGCAATCAAGGAATTATCCAATCTTAAGGATACAAAAGTTTTATATACTTATGATACGGTTTTTAATGGTGTTGCAATAGAAACAACTCCAGATAATTTGGATAAGATTAAACTAATAGAAGGTATCTCATCGGTTGAACGATCACAAAAAGTCCAGCCAATGATGAATCATGCTAGAAAGGAAATTGGAGTTGAAGAGGCAATTGATTACCTAAAGTCTATCAATGCTCCATTTGGTAAAAATTTTGATGGTAGAGGTATGGTCATTTCAAATATCGATACCGGGACAGATTATAGGCATAAGGCCATGAGGATTGATGATGATGCTAAAGGCTCAATGAGATTCAAAAAAGAAGACTTAAAAGGTACTGATAAAAATTTCTGGTTGAGTGATAAAATCCCTCATGCTTTCAATTATTATAATGGTGGTAAAATTACTGTAGAAAAAGCTGATGATGGGAGCGATTATTTTGATCCACATGGGATGCATATTGCAGGGATTCTTGCGGGAAATGATACTGAAAAAGATATTAAAAACTTTAACGGAATAGATGGAATTGCTCCTAATGCACAGATCTTCTCTTATAAAATGTACTCTGACGCAGGATCTGGCTTCGCAGGAGATGAAACAATGTTTCATGCTATTGAAGATTCGATCAAACACAATGTCGATGTTGTTTCGGTATCATCTGGCTTTACAGGAACAGGTCTTGTAGGTGAGAAATATTGGGAGGCTATTAGAGCATTAAGAAAAGCAGGCATTCCAATGGTTGTAGCTACGGGTAACTATGCGACTTCTGCTTCAAGTTCTTCATGGGATTTAGTGGCAAATAATAATCTGAAAATGACAGATACTGGAAATGTAACGCGAACTGCAGCACATGAAGATGCGATAGCGGTCGCATCTGCTAAAAATCAAACAGTTGAGTTTGATAAAGTTAACATAGGTGGAGAAAGTTTTAAATACAGAAATATAGGGGCCTTTTTCGATAAGAATAAAATCATAACAAACGAAGATGGTTCAAAAGCTCCTAGTAAATTGAAATTTGTATATATAGGCAAGGGTCAAGACCAAGATTTGATAGGTTTGGATCTTAAGGGCAAAATTGCAGTAATGGATAGAATTTATACAAAGGATTTAAAAAATTCTTTTAAAAGAGCTACGGATAAGGGCGCACGCGCCATTATGGTTGTAAATACTGTAAATTACTACAATAGAGATAATTGGACAGAGCTTCCAGCTATGGGATATGAGGAGGATGAAGGAACTACTAGTCAAGTATTTTCAATTTCAGGAGATGATGGTGTAAAGTTATGGAACATGATTAACCCTGATAAAAAAACTGAGGTTAAAAGAAATAATAAAGAAGATTTTAAAGATAAATTGGAGCAATACTATCCAATTGATATGGTCAGCTATAATTCTAATAAACCGAATGTAGGTGACGAAAAAGAGATTGACTTTAAGTTTGCACCTGACACAGACAAAGAACTGTATAAAGAAGATATCATAGTTCCAGCAGGGTCCACATCTTGGGGACCGAGAACAGATTTACTTTTAAAGCCTGATGTCTCAGCACCTGGTAAAAATATTAAATCAACTCTTAATGTCATTAATAGGAAATCAACTTATGGCTATATGTCAGGGACTAGTATGGCAACTCCAATCGTAGCAGCTTCTACTGTTTTGATTAGACCGAAGTTAAAGGAAATGCTTGAAAGACCTGTATTGAAAAATCTTAAGGGAGATGACAAAATAGACCTTACAAGTCTTACAAAAATTGCCCTACAAAATACTGCACGGCCTATGATGGATGCGACTTCTTGGAAAGAAAAAAGCCAATACTTTGCATCACCTAGACAACAGGGAGCAGGGCTAATTAATGTGGCCAATGCTTTGAGAAATGAAGTTGTAGCGACTTTCAAGAACACGGATTCTAAAGGTTTGGTAAACTCTTATGGTTCTATTTCTCTTAAAGAAATAAAAGGAGATAAAAAATACTTTACAATTAAGCTTCACAATACATCAAACAGGCCTTTGACCTTTAAAGTTTCAGCATCAGCGATAACTACAGATTCTCTAACTGATAGACTAAAACTGGATGAAACATACAAAGATGAAAAATCTCCAGATGGTAAGCAAATTGTTCCAGAAATCCATCCAGAAAAAATCAAAGGAGCAAATATCACATTTGAGCATGACACTTTCACTATAGGCCCAAATTCTAGCTTTGATTTGAATGCGGTTATAAATGTTGGAGAGGCTAAAAACAAAAATAAATTTGTAGAATCATTTATTCATTTTGAGTCAGTGGAAGAAATGGAAGCTCTAAACTCTAACGGGAAGAAAACAAATTTCCAACCTTCTTTATCGATGCCTCTAATGGGATTTGCTGGGGATTGGAATAAGGAACCAATCCTTGATAAATGGGCCTGGGAAGAAGGTTCAAAATCAAAAACAATGGAAGGTTATGATGATGATGGTAAACCAAAAATTCCAGGAACCTTAAATAAGGGAATTGGTGGAGAACATGGTATAGATAAATTTAATCCAGCAGGAGTTATACAAAATAGAAAAGATAAAAATACAACATCCCTAGATCAAAATCCAGAATTATTTGCTTTCAATAACGAAGGTATCAACGCACCATCATCAAGTGGTTCTAATATTGCTAAAATTTATCCTTTAGATTCAAATGGAAATCCTCAAGATGCTCAACTTGAGAGAGGATTAACACCTTCTCCACTTGTATTAAGAAGTGCAGAAGAAGGAATGATTTCAATAGTAAATACAAATAAAGAGGGAGAAAATCAAATTGACTTAAAAGTCATTTCGAGAGAACACTTTGTTAAAGGAATTTTAAACTCTAAAAGAAATGATGCAAAGGGAATCAAATCTTCTAAGCTAAAAGTTTGGGGCGACTTGAAATGGGATGGACTCATCTATAACCCTAGAGGTAGAGAAGAAAATGCACCAGAAAGTAAGGATAAGCAAGATCCAGCTACTAGGATAAGAGGTCAATTTGAACCGATTGCAGAAGGTCAATATTTCTATAAATTTAAATATAGATTAACTAAAGATTATCCATGGCAGGTTTCCTATATTCCTGTAAAAATTGATAACACAGCCCCTAAGATTGTTTCGGTTGATTTTTCAAATCCTGAAAAAATTAAGTTGATTACAAAGGATACTTATCACAAGGTAAAAGATCAATACAAGAATGAAACTTTATTTGCGAGAGATCAAAAAGAACATCCTGAAAAATTTGACGAGATTGCCAACGAAGTTTGGTATGCTGGCGCCGCTCTTGTTAATGAAGATGGAGATGTTGAGAAAAATCTTGAAGTAACTTACGCAGGTGAGGGTCAAGGAAGAAATAGGAAACTTGACAAAGACGGAAATACCATTTATGAAATTAATGGTGCGGGAGATTTAAGAGGAAAAATCATTGAAGTCATTGCATTAGATGGATCTAGCAATTTTACAAAGATTCATAGAATTAAATTTGCTGATCATGCTGATGAAAAGGGGATGATTTCCTATTATCTAGTAGATCCTGATCAAGATTCATCTAAATACCAAAAGCTTGGCGAGATTTCCGAATCTAAATTTAAAAATTTAGAAAATAGAAAAGAGGATAGTCTTAAAAAAGATACAACTGAGGAAGAAAATCATCAAGACAATGAAGAGTCTATCGAAGAAAAATCTAGCTTGACTATTCATAAAACTATTTCAACAATTAGAGAGTTTGAAAGTAAAGACTTGAAGAAACTCATTAAAAAGAAATTTAGAGAAGTTGATGACTTTACAAGTGAAACTGGTAAGAGAACAGAGGAATACGATTATAAATATGATGATAAGGGAAATATCATTGCTTATGACGATGGTAGTGCCTTAGAATATGAAACTGAAAAACTTGACGAAATAAAATCAAAAATTTATGGTGTTCTAAGCCCGTCTAAAGATGGACACTTTGAAATTCTTGGAAAGATAAGTAATGTTTCTAAAAATGCCAAGGTATATTATGGCAATAACTATAAATCTATAGAAATCAAAACGACCAAGTATGATTCCCACTCAAAAACGATGACATTTGATTTATACGCTAATATTAATGATATTGTGGATGGATTAGCTTTTGCAGGAGATATGAGATTATTTGTTACAGATGATGGTCAGAGAAAAGCTGAAACTAAAATTAGAATGCCTGAAAAAAATAAGGAAACTAAGACAGAATATCCCTATGCATCAAGTTATGGGAATGTAATAGAATTAGGAGAAGGAGATCTTTCAAAAAATAAACCAAACAATTTAACTGAAATGGAATCTGGTAAAATCTATTCTGATTCAGAAAAACAACAATATCTATTAAAGGATAATATCATTCTGAGAAAAGGATATGCACTAAAAGTGACTACCTATAATCCTGGAAAAACGGATATGTTAGAAGGAAATGGAGTTTATAGCCAGGAAGATATAGCAAAAATACAAAAGGCCAATCCTAATCTAAGAGTCCTTTCAGAAAAAATTATTTATGCTGATAGTAGAAATGTTGAAGATGGAAGAAGTACTCAATCAGTATTAATGTCGGCTTTGGACGGCTTTAACATTGTAAGGTATCAAGTGTTTAGATTTAAAATGAACGATAAAGGGGAGGCAATCGATAAAGATGGAAATCTTGTAACAGATCCTTCTAAACTTGTATTATTTGGTAAAGATGATAAAGAGTACACTGGAGAGGATAAGTCCAATGTAGAAGCTATAAAAGAAGATGGCTCTACGTTATTTATTGATGCAAAACCAGTAAACCTTTCAATGGACAAGAACTACTTTAATCCATCTAAATATAATAAAATTTATGTACGAAATCCAGAGTTTTATTTAAGAGGTAAGATTTCTGATAAGGGTGGTTTTAACTGGGAATTGAGAGTTAATGAATCTGTTGTAGATAATTATTTAATCTACGGAGATTTACACATTGATAACACTAGAGATTTTAACGTTAAGCTTAATGTTAAAGACGGTGACATCATGGACTGGGGAATGAAAGACTATAAAGCAAACGGATTCCCAGATAAGGTAACAGATATGGATGGAAATGTTTATCTTCAAACTGGCTATAGCGATTTGAATGCGAAAGCGGTTGGAGTACACTATCAATTTTTATATGATAATGTTAAACCAGAAGTAAACATTGATCCTGAGGGAAATACTAGTATCGAATATGCTGATGGAAAATCTGTAGTCTTTAACATCAATGATAAAAGAGATAATGGATTCAATGGTGAGATTCAAGACAAACATATTTATGTAAATGGAAAAGAATATAAATCATTTGATGATATTAAACAACTAACAGATAAGACACTAAACATTAAGATTCTTGTAAAAGATTTTGCAAGAAATACAACTGTAAAAGAATTCATTTTAAACAAAGATACGGGAGAGGTAAGCGAATTAAAACCTCATACGGTGACTGTGACCATTCAAAATGGAAAAGAAATGAGTTCAACGATAGTGTCGGAAGAAGATTTCATTTTACCTGTCTATAAGGGTGAGTTAGAAAAAGGATATCAATTTGATGGCTGGGAAATTTCTGGTGCCGAAGGGAAAAAAGATGCTGGTTATGTTATTAATGTGTCAAAAGATACCCTTATAAAACCTTTATTCAAGAAAATAGAGGAGAAAAAGGAGGAGGAAAATAAACCTACTTTTGATGTATCGAAAAAGAAAGATAAGGTGCAAGCAAATCATAGTCAATTAGATGAAAATTACAAAAAGGAGGATTTACAAAGAGAAAATCATTCACACAAATCTGATTCAACTAAGGATGTCACGGCTCCAGTTCCTGATGAAAATGATAAAAACTTTGAAAATAAGAAGGAAGTTTATCTTAATGAACCAGAGAACATAGATAATAAACATACCAATATTGATAGTAAATCAACTACTAACAATGATAGGTTACCAAAAACCGGAACAGTTAGCGAAGTCTTCACGTCATTAGTTGCCGGAATAATGTTTACTGTAGGTGCATTTCTTGGATTGAAGAAAAAAGATTAAGATGAAGACAAAAGCTATAGATGAAAAAATGGTTTATGTACTGAGATAGTATGATGATGAAACCGTTTTGTGAAAATAGCTATTTATAACTCAATTATTTAGTTTACTTTACTATTGATACTCTTTTTGGATTTATTAATGGACTTAGTTTCGATAACTAATGAATTGATTGAAAGGGTTAATATTGACAATATTGGTCACATTGATTAGAAAAAAGAGTCTATCAAAATTTAAAGGCTCATAGAGGTGATGAGACAATTTCAAGGAATTAAGTAGCGTTTGGTTGCTTAATTCCTTTTTATTTGGAAGGAAGTTTTTCACCTGCTTCCTTATTTTATCGCTATTATTCAACCACTTAGACTGATATAGAGACCAGATAGGCAAAAGAACTTGTTCTTAGAACAGCCCTCTGCTATAATGATTTTTGTAAGGGACGTGAGGGGGCAGTATTAGACAACTCAAGTTCCTAAAAAAGAAATTGGAGATAAACAAATGAAAAAAATATTGGGGATTGTATTTTTACTAGCAGCAGCGACAGTATTGTATTTTGGTTCTGTTGGATGGCCAAATTTTAATGTCAACCTCTGGTCATTGATTCCGGTAGGTTTGTTCCTCTATTTTTCCCTAGAGAATCTTTTGAAAAAAGACTACAAGGCTAGTCTGATGTGTTTGATTATTGCCTTTATCATCGCAAATGCAATTTTGGACCTGTTGCCAATTTCAAGTGGCTTGGTGATTGGAGCAGGTGTGCTAGCTTGTGTAGGTATTGCTTATCTCTTTCCTGATAAAGAAGGAAAATAATACATCTCTTCAAACCACGTCAGCTTCCATCTGCAACCTCAAAACAGTGTTTTGAGCTGACTTCGTCAGTCTTATCCACAACCTCAAAACAGTGTTTTGAGCAGCCTGCGGCTAGCTTCCTAGTTTGCTTTTTGATTTTCATTGAGTATAAGAATTATTAAAAAAGATATAAAGAAAAACACTTCAATCACTGTATTTTAGTTTGATTGAGGTGTTTTCGATTTCATTTTTTTATTTCTGGGCCATCAATTCAACAATCATTTCGATATACATGACAAGGGTCAATAAGAACCCTGCACGCCAGAAGAATTTGATGAATTTAGGATAGTAAAAGCTCCGTTTTTTCAAAAGAAAGAAAAAAACGAGAATAATGGCTAGGACTGAGAGGGCTAGGCCCAGTCTAGGGAGGAAATTATGGGTAAAGGTTTTAGCTGTAATCAAATAATACTCAAATACTAAAACTGGAAAAGCCAAATCCGCAAAATTTCGTCCTAGTTTTTTTAATCTAAAAAGTTTGGTTATGATAATACAGACGACTAAGGTCAGTATCAATAATAAAATAGATGCTAATTTCATTAAAATCATACCCATATTGTATCATAAAAAATGGCTAATGGAAACGAGAAACAGAGGAATTTATAGGAAAGTCAGGATTTTGAGATTGTGGGTGATTTTTGTTATAATGAAAGTTATGAAATCTTATAATACCTTGAATGATTATTATCGAAAACTCTTTGGAGAAAAGACTTTTAAAGTCCCTATTGATGCGGGATTTGACTGTCCCAATCGTGATGGAACTGTGGCTCATGGAGGCTGTACTTTTTGTACGGTTTCAGGTTCTGGAGATGCTATCGTAGCACCGGACGCACCTATCCGTGAACAATTTTATAAGGAAATTGACTTTATGCACCGTAAGTGGCCGGATGTGCAGAAGTATCTGGTTTATTTTCAAAATTTTACCAACACCCATGAAAAGGTGGAAGTCATCCGAGAGCGCTATGAACAGGCTATCAATGAGCCAGGTGTGGTAGGAATCAATATCGGAACGCGACCAGACTGTTTACCAGACGAAACCATTGAATATTTGGCTGAGTTATCGGAGCGCATGCATGTGACGGTTGAATTGGGATTGCAGACTACTTATGAAACAACTTCTGACCTGATTAACCGTGCCCATTCCTATGAGTTGTATGTGGAAACGGTCAAGCGTTTGAGAAAGTATCCAAAGATTGAGATTGTTTCCCATCTGATCAATGGACTTCCTGGCGAAACACATGAGATGATGATTGAAAATGTTCGCCGCTGTGTCACGGATAACGATATTCAAGGAATTAAACTGCATTTGCTTCACTTGATGACCAATACGCGTATGCAACGGGATTACCACGAGGGACGTTTGCAGTTGATGAGCCAGGACGAATATGTCAAGGTTATCTGTGACCAATTGGAAATCATTCCCAAGCATATCGTCATCCATCGAATTACAGGAGATGCACCTAGGGATATGCTGATTGGCCCTATGTGGAGCCTCAATAAATGGGAAGTTCTCAACAGCATTGAGATGGAGATGCGACGTCGTGGAAGCGTTCAAGGATGCAAGGCTGTAAAACAGGAGTTTGAAAATGAAAAGACCACTTGAGATGGCACATGATTTTTTGGCTGAGGTAGTAACTCAGGACGATATCGTAGTGGATGCGACCATGGGCAATGGTCATGATACCCTTTTTTTAGCCAAACTAGCCAAGAAAGTCTATGCCTTTGATATTCAGGAACAAGCCTTGGAAAAGACCCGATACCGTTTAAATGAAGCAGGTTTAGAGAATGTCCAGTTGATTTTGCAAGGTCATGAAACACTGGACCAGTTTGTGACAGAAGCCAAGGCAGGGATCTTTAATCTGGGCTATTTGCCGTCAGCTGATAAGTCAGTCATTACCCGACCTCAGACAACGATTGAAGCATTAGAAAAGCTGTGTCATTTGCTTGTCAAAGGTGGACGAATTGCTATCATGATCTACTATGGTCATGAAGGAGGCGACCTCGAGAAAGATGCTGTCTTGTATTTTGTTAGCCAGTTGAATCAAAAAGAGTACACAGCTGCTATTTACCGAACTTTAAACCAAGTCAACAACCCGCCATTTTTAGTGATGATTGAGAAATTAGAGAGATACAGACATGGATAAACAATACCTACGCGAAAAGCTGGATGCCATGCGCCAGAATTTTGTTGAATCAACCCACCACGAACGAGCAGTAGGTGTGTTAGACCAAGCGCATATGAGCAAAAAAATGCTTAAAATCAAGAAAAAATTAGTTGCTCTTGAAATGGAACGCTGCCAGAGAAAAATTGAGCACAAAGATTGTTCAAAGATTGACCAAAAAATCAAAGAGCAGAAGGAGATTTTTGAATCTTGTTGTAAAAAAGATTAAGGAGGACGTGCGTGGAATTATTGATTTACCTCATCCTATTTTTACTGGTTTTGATTGTCTCAAGTACAACCAATAAGCTCCTGCCCTTTTTGCCTCTTCCTTTGGTGCAAATTCTTTTGGGAATTGTGATTGGTCTCTTTTTACCCAATACCGACTTTCACCTCAATACAGAGTTGTTTTTGGCTCTGGTTATCGGGCCCTTGCTTTTCCGAGAGTCGGAGGAAGCAGATATTACGGCTATTTTAAAACACTGGCGAATCATTGTTTATCTCATATTTCCAGTGATTTTCATCTCGACCCTGAGTTTGGGTGGCTTGGCCCATCTTCTTTGGCTCAGTCTTCCCTTGGCAGCTTGCTTGGCTGTTGGTGCAGCTCTTGGCCCTACGGACTTGGTGGCTTTTGCTTCTCTTTCGGAGCGTTTTAGCTTTCCTAAGCGCGTGTCTAATATCCTTAAGGGTGAAGGACTCTTGAATGATGCTTCTGGCTTGGTGGCTTTTCAGGTAGCTTTGACAGCTTGGACAACTGGAGCCTTTTCCCTTGGGCAAGCTAGTAGTTCGCTCATCTTTTCAATTCTAGGCGGTTTTTTGATTGGCTTTTTAACAGCTATGACCAACCGTTTCCTCCATAGTTTCTTACTTAGTGTGAGAGCGACGGATATTGCCAGTGAACTTTTATTAGAATTGAGTTTGCCTCTGGTGACCTTCTTTCTGGCAGAAGAAGTCCATGTTTCAGGGATTATTGCCGTTGTGGTTGCTGGGATTTTAAAGGCAAGCCGTTTTAAGAAAATTACGCTCCTCGAAGCCCAAGTGGATACGGTGACAGAGACGGTCTGGCATACAGTCAACTTTATGCTCAACGGTTCTGTCTTTGTGATTTTAGGGATGGAGTTGGAAATGATAGCAGAACCTATCTTGACCAATCCAATCTATAATCCCTTACTTTTATTGCTATCTCTTGTCGCCCTCACCTTTGTCCTCTTTGCTATTCGTTTTGTCATGATTTATGGCTATTATGCCTATAGAACCAGACGACTCAAGAAAAAACTAAATAAATATATGAAGGACATGCTTCTCTTGACCTTCTCAGGTGTCAAGGGAACGGTGTCGATTGCTACGATCCTTCTGATACCAAGTAATCTAGAGCAGGAGTATCCTCTCTTGCTTTTCCTTGTTGCAGGTGTGACGCTGGTAAGCTTTTTAACAGGTCTCGTGGTCTTGCCCCATCTTTCGGATGAACAGGAAGAAAGCAAGGATTATCTCATGCATATCGCCATTTTGAATGAGGTTACTTCGGAGTTAGAAAAAGAACTTGAAACTCATAAGAATAAACTCCCTCTCTATGCAGCCATTGACAATTACCATGGACGAATAGAGAATCTTATCCTAAGCCAAGAAAATAGGGGTGAGCAAGAGGACTGGGAGGCTTTGAAACTTCTTATCCTCAGTATTGAGAGTGATGGTTTGGAACAGGCTTACGAAGAAGATAAGATGAGTGAGCGTGCCTATCGAGTCTACCAACGTTATCTGAAAAACATGGAACAAAGCATCAATCGCAAGTTTGCTTCACGGTTGACCTATTATTTCCTTGTTTCCTTGCGGATTTTACGTTTTCTCCTTCACGAAGTCTTTACCTTAGGCAAGACCTTCCGCAGTTGGAAAAATGAAGAATCTAAGAAACTCAGAGCCCTTGACTATGACCAAATTGCAGAGCTCTATTTAGAAAATACTGAGATGATTATCGAAAGTCTGGAGAACCTTAAAGGGGTTTATAAGAGTTCTTTAATCAGCTTCATGCAGGATTCTCGTCTCCGTGAAACAGCTATCATCACCAGTGGTGCCTTTGTCGAACGGGTTATCAATCGTGTCAAACCCAACAATATCGATGAAATGCTGAGAGGCTATTATTTGGAGCGTAAGTTGATTTTCGAATACGAAGAAAAACGATTGATTACAACCAAGTATGCCAAGAAGTTACGACAAAATGTCAATAACTTAGAGAACTATTCCTTGAAGGAAGCTGCCAATACCCTGCCGTATGATATGGTGGAATTGGTAAGAAGAAATTAATCAAGATTGTAAGTGAAGGAGTGTGACATGAAGAAGTGGTGGAAAGAGCTGATAGACAAGCCTTTATTAAAAGCCTTTTTGTATTATTATCAAGCATCAGATAGTGAGTTGACCAGTGTTGCAGTAGCCTACTATTGGTTGATTTCGATTTTTCCGCTGCTTTTGGTGGTGGTCAATATCCTCCCTTATTTTCAGATTCCAGTTTCCAATTTTTTAAAGGTTGTAAATGAATTCTTGCCCGATACCATGTATGATGTGGTGGCAAAGATTATTACAGAAGTGCTGACCCAACCTTCAACGGGCTTATTGAGTTTTGCGGTTTTGTCAGCCCTATGGACCTTTTCAAAATCCATGAATTTCCTACAGAAAGCCTTTAATAAAGCTTACGGAGTAGCTAAAAATCGTGGAATGATTTCCCGTCAGCTCATGAGTTTGTTTGTCAGTTTTGGCTTGCAGATTCTCTTTGCCTTAGCTCTATTTTTGAGCGTTTTTGGGCGAATGCTTCTCAACCTTATCAAGAGCTACTGGAAATCGGATAGTCCTCTCTTTGATTATCTGCAAGACCTGACAGGCCCCTTGATCTATGCCTTGATTTTCGCTATCTTGGTCATGCTTTATTATTTCCTGCCCAATGTTAAGGTGCGAAGGATTCGCTATGTATTACCAGGTAGTGCCTTTGTCTTGTTGACTCTTGCCTTACTGCTCAATATCTTTTCAGTCTATGTCAACAATTATGTCAATCACCTAGTGGACGTGCGTTTTTTCAGTTCCGTCGTCGTGGTGGTCATGATGTTTTGGTTTATTCTCATCGCTAAGATTTTGATTGTCGGCTCGGTGATCAATGCCAGTGTTCAGAGTTTGCAAGATCCGAGCTTTAAAAAAGACTAATACTCAATGAAAATCTCTTCAAACCACGTCAGCTTCGCCTTGCCGTATATATCATAGGTATAGGTAACTGACTTCGTCAGTCTTATCCACAACCTCAAAACAGTGTTTTGAGCAACCTGCAGCTAGCTTCCTAGTTTACTCTTTGATTTTCATTGAGTATAACTCATTCCTTATCCATTACAAAACGCATACTATCAAACTTGATAATATGCGCTTTTTTGATTATGAAAATTAATAGATAAACATGGCATCGCCAAAACTAAAGAAGCGGTAGTGTTCTTGGATGGCATGGTGGTAGGCATCTAAGACTAATTCACGGCCTGCAAAGGCAGAAACCAACATGACCAGAGTTGATTTTGGCAGGTGGAAATTGGTTGAAAAGGCATCTACAACCTGCCATTCGTAGCCAGGTTTGATAAAGATATTGGTCCAGCCAGAATCTGCTTGGATTTGCCCATCAAACTTGGAACCAATAGTCTCCAAGGTGCGGATAGAAGTGGTTCCGACAGCGATGACACGACCACCATTTTCCTTAACAGAGCGAAGGGTGGCAGCAGCTTCCTCAGAAAGTTGATAGAATTCTGAGTGCATTTCGTGTTCGTCCAGATTGTCAACTGAAACAGGTCTAAAGGTTCCGAGTCCGACATGAAGAGTCAGATAGACTAGATGAACACCCTTAGCTTGGATTTCTGCCAGCAGTTCTTTGGTGAAATGAAGACCAGCAGTAGGTGCAGCAGCAGAACCACTTTCCTTGGCGTAGACGGTTTGATAGCGTTCACGGTCATCCAGTTTTTCATGGATATAAGGCGGTAGCGGCATTTCTCCCAGACTTTCCAAGACCTCCAGGAAAATTCCTTGGTATTCAAAGAGGACAATGCGTCCCCCGTGGGTCAATTCTTCCGTAACGACAGCGCTGAGGCGACCGTCACCAAAGCTGACACGAGTGCCGACCTTGAGACGTTTAGCAGGTTTAGCCAGAACTTCCCACTCATCTCCATTAGTATTTTTGAGCAGGAGCAGTTCCACATGACCTCCAGTTTCTTCCTTTTGTCCATAGAGGCGGGCAGGGAGAACGCGGGTGTCGTTCATGACAAGGGCATCACCAGGTTCCAGCATATCAATAATAGAGTGGAAGTGTTTATCCTGCATTTCTCCCGTCTCACGATTGACGATGAGGAGTTTAGAGGCATCTCGTTTTTCAAGGGGCGTTTGGGCAATCAATTCCTCGGGCAAGTGGAAATCAAAATCAGCTGTATTCATATATCTGTTCATTCTTTCTAAGTTCTAATCTTATCCATTATAACATGTTTCAAGTATAGTCGCTCTTTTTTTAGAAATTAAATCGTTTTCACTTGACAAAAATTGGTCTATACCATATAATAAATATAGATAGAAATGGAGGATGAAAAGATGAAAGTCATTAAAGTTGAAAACCAAATCGAAGGTGGAAAAGTTGCTTTTGAGATTTTGAAGGAAAAATTGGACAACGGCGCTCAAACTCTAGGACTTGCGACAGGAAGTAGCCCACTTGAATTTTACAAGGAAATTGTTGAGAGTGACCTTGATTTTTCAAATCTAACCAGTGTCAACCTTGATGAGTATGTAGGGCTTGATGGCGACAATCCTCAGTCTTACCGTCACTTCATGCAAGAAAACTTGTTTAACCAAAAACCATTTAAAGAAAGTTTCTTGCCTCGTGGTGTTAAGGATCATGCTGAAGCTGAAGTTGAACGCTACAACCAAATTTTGGCTGACCATCCAGTTGATCTGCAAATCTTGGGAATCGGTCGCAATGGACATATCGGATTTAATGAACCTGGTACTCCATTTGACAGTCAAACGCATCTAGTCGAACTGGACCAGTCTACTATCGAAGCAAACGCACGTTTCTTTGACAAGATTGAAGACGTCCCAACCCAAGCCATTTCAATGGGGATTAAGAATATCTTGGATGCCAAGTCTATCCTTCTCTTTGCTTACGGTGAGTCAAAAGCAGAAGCCATCGCTGGAACAGTATCAGGACCGGTGACTGAGAATCTACCAGCAAGTAGCCTGCAAAATCACCCTGATGTGACCATTATTGCGGATGCTGAAGCGCTCAGCTTGCTTGAAAAATAAAAAACGAAACCCTTCAGTTTATTCTATCTGAGTGCTTTAAACTCTTGTATAAATGGAAGAAAAAATTAAAATTAAACCGCATTTTTTTCTTGACAATTATTACTTTTATGTGTAGAATAGAATAGATTTTGAACTTGAAGGGAGTGAAAAAAATGTCTAAAACAGTAGTACGTAAGAATGAATCTCTTGACGACGCACTTCGTCGTTTCAAACGTGCGGTTACTAAAGCTGGTACTCTTCAAGAAACACGCAAACGTGAATTCTATGAAAAACCTTCTGTAAAACGTAAACGTAAATCAGAAGCAGCTCGTAAACGTAAAAAATTCTAATTAGAAATGAAAGGCTGGAGAAATCTAGTCCTTTTTCTTTTAATACTCTTCGAAAATCTCTTCAAACCACGTCAACGACGCCTTGCCGTATGTATGGTTACTGACTTCGTCAGTCTTATCTACAACCTCAAAACGGTGTTTTGAGCTGACTACGTCAGTTCCA
>NZ_JVLI01000117.1:0-1146 GCF_001072315.1 Streptococcus pseudopneumoniae
CACACTAGATCTTGCTTCTCCTCTGCTTGAACGATATTCAACCGTACTTAATTGCCCACCTTTTCCAGATAGGAAGGCTTGGGCGGCAGCTAATTCACTGGCAGACAAGTCACTCTTAGGAATATAGTGGAAGTGATTTCCATGAGGAACGATATAAGCATCACCCGTATCTTCGATGATATCAGATGCATTAAAGATATACCCATCATCCGTTGTATAACGTCCTTGGGCTCTGGCTGCAGCAACAGCATTATCTGTGATTGTATTATGATTATGACTGTGTTCCTGCTTCTGACGTTTAATCTCTTCTTTTGTCCGAATATTGTCTGCATGAGCCGCATCTTTAAGGTAAACATAGTATTTCCCGTCTACCTTAATCACATAGCCACCCTTGATTTCATTAACAATATCTGCATCCTTCAACTGATAATTCGGATCTTTCATCAGCAGTTCTTCACTGATGATGGCATCATAAGGAACCTTGCCATTATAGTAATGATAATGGTCTCCATGAGAGGTCACATAACCTTGATCCGTAATCTTGATGACGATTTGTTCAGCGTTGATTCCCTCTCTTTTACTGACTTCATCTGGTGTCAAGTTCTCTGCCTTTTGACCAGCCTGATCACCATCTATATAAGCAACTCGATTCGAATCTTTCTTAACTTGTCCGGCTTGATACCGTCCAAGCTCATAGGAACAAACACTTAGGGCAAGAACTGCCACTGAACCTGCTACATATTTTTTATTGATTTTCATTCTTTCCTCATTTCTTAAGCCTATTTGATTCACCACAAAATGATAAACTGGTTAATTAACTAGTTAATAGTTTACTCTTTTTAGTATTACTTGTCAAGAATTTTTCGTATAAATAGTGAAATGAAATAAAAACCGAACAAATTGATTAGGGAATTATCATAGACTGAGATAAGATGTGAACAAATGTATTAAGAAATTCAAATTAATTTCTAGAAATGTTTTAGTAATTACGACGTACTATTATAGATTCAATCTATTATAAAACCAATTTCTAACAATGTTTTAGAAACCAAAATGTAGCATTCTAACTTCAATTCGATATACAGAATCATGACCACCCGTCAAACGGGTGGTTTGTCCCAGGGCTATAAGCCCAAATTACCAGCC